>CAZMPR010000005.1:341-22180 GCA_964568265.1 uncultured Clostridiaceae bacterium
ACGATGATAATCGCTTACGGGGACCTTTGCACGATTCACAGGGATAAGATTATAATTTACCCCTAAACGATAACGGTGCGCATCACCGTATGAAAATAGCCTTCCCTGGAGGAAACGATCGGGGCTAAAGCCGATACCGGGAACTACATGAGCAGGAGTAAAGGCAGCTTGTTCTACCTCTGCAAAATAGTTTTCCGGATTTCGATTCAATTCTAAAACTCCTACTTCTATTAACGGATATTCCGCATGCCGCCAGATTTTTGTGATATCAAACGGATTCTCATAATGGTTTTTTGCTTGTTCCTCGGTCATAATCTGCACATACATAGTCCACTTTGGAAAATCACCGCGTTCGATAGCTTCGTAGAGATCTTTTCCGTGATACTCTCGATCCATACCGTTGATTTTAGCTGCTTCTTCATTTGAAAAGTTTTTGATACTTTGACAAGTCTTAAAGTGAAACTTGCACCATACTCTTTCATTTTTTTCATTATAAAAGGAAAAGGTATGCTCCCCAAAGAAATGCATGTTACGGAAGGAGGCGGGTATGCCTCTGTCGCTCATAACTATTGTAATCTGATGGAAACATTCCGGCAGCAAAGTCCAAAAATCCCAGTTGTTCTGAGCTGACCTGCGTCCTGTATGTGGGTCACGTTTGACTGCTCTGTTAAGATCGGCAAAATTATGTACGTCCCTTATAAAGAATGTCGGCGTGTTGTTGCCTACCAGATCCCAGTTTCCTTCTTCCGTATAAAACTTTACTGCTACGCCACGAATATCTCTCTCACAGTCAGCAGCACCACGTTCCCCTGCAACAGTAGAAAAGCGTACAAATAATTCAGTTTCTGCACCGGGCTGCAAAACTTTTGCTTTAGTAAATTCGGAAATATCGTGAGTTACGGTGAGTTTTCCATATGCACCCCAACCCTTGGCATGCATGCGGCGCTCCGGAATCACTTCGCGGTTAAAATGAGCCATTTTCTCCATAAGCCATACATCCTGCATAACTACGGGACCCCTTGGACCGGCAGTAATAGCATTTTCGTTATCTGCCACCGGTGCACCTACTTCGTTTGTCAGTTTTTTGTAATCGTCCATGGAATTCTCCTCTCTTCTTTTATTTCTATCAAAGGTAAAGGTTTCAATAACACGTATTGCAAACAAGATGTTCTCTATGTAAGCACCAGAAGTTATTAATCTATCTAAGCCTTAATAGGACTTAGTACTGATATTATATCATATGTGATCTTTTCTGCAATAGAATAACTTGTGCCTACCCATTTTGCAAGCTAAACCCTCAATTGACAAACTAAACGCACCCTGCGGTTATGAAAGTGGCTGCAGTTAATCTAAAATTTTTGAATAAATAAAATCCCCGATAAAAACTTTCTTTTAGGAACCTTTACCGGGGATTCTAATCTTTTGTTTATTATTTAATTATTTCATCAATTTTTCCATGGTTTTAAGCAGTTCGTCCACTATTTCGGTCTCCCCGTGTTCTATGCTTTTTACAATACAGCTTTTCATATGGCTTTCCAGCAAAACCTTAGAAAATGATCTCAGTGCTGCTTGAGCTGATGCCACCTGATTCAATATATCATCGCAATATATATCGTTTTCAACCATTCCCTTTATACCTCTTATCTGGCCTTCGATTCTGTTTAAGCGACTGATAAGGTTACTCTTCAGTTTTTCTACCCTCTCTACATGTTTTTCGCATTTCATTTCTATCACCTAAATATTTTTAATTTCTGTTACATCATATCCTGCATCCTCTACTGCCTCTTTTAGAATTTCATTATCTACATCTTTTGTTAATACAACTGTTGCCTTTTTTTCTTCCAAACTGACTATTGCGTCTTCAACCTCAGCCAGTCCTTTCAGTGCATTTTTCACATGCATTACACAATGCCCGCAGCTCATGCCTTCAATCAATAATTCTTTTTTCATAGATTTCGCCTCCGTTTATTTTTAATTATTTATTTTAAAAACATAATTCAACACCCCGGGCAGACAGAGTCATCTGCCCCTATATATAATTATCTTAATATCCAACCTATCATAGACCATGTATAGGATTCTTTAAGATTCTTAGAGTCAGCCTCTCATCATCCGTTTAGACATACATGTCAACTTTAACTATAACTCGCCTACTATTCATCTATCGTTCCACTATTGTCCATCCATCTTTCCTCTATCGTTCTTCTATCGTTCTTCTATCGTTCATCCATCGTTAAAGTTTACGGTTTGAATCTCTTCAGTCTCAATGCATTGCTCACCACAGAAACAGAACTGAATGACATTGCTGCGGCAGCAATCATCGGATTGAGCTTCGGTCCGCCGAAAGCATATAGAAGTCCTGCCGCCACCGGAATTCCTATAGTATTATAGAAGAATGCCCAAAACAGGTTTTGCTTGATGTTTCTTATAGTGCTTTTGCTTAGCTTTATAGCTGTTGCCACATCCAATAAATCACTTCTCATAAGAACAATATCTGCTGATTCCATGGCAACATCGGTGCCGGAACCGATTGCTATCCCTATATCTGCCTTAGCCAATGCCGGAGCATCGTTTATTCCGTCTCCCACCATGGCTACTTTTTTACCTTCTTTTTGTAGAATGCTTATTTGCTCCGCTTTGTCCTGAGGCAAAACCTCCGCCAATGCTCTGTCTATGCCTACTTGTTTTGCTATGGCTTCCGCCGTATTTTTATTATCACCTGTAATCATAACCACTTCTATTCCCATAGCATGCAGGTTGCTTATTGCTTTTTCACTGCTTTTTTTGACTATATCCGCTACGGCTATTATTCCTGCAATATTCCCGTCAACCCCGATAAACATAGGTGTTTTTCCTTCTTTTGCAAGCCTTAGCGCATCATCACCGGACTTATCTGTATCCAAGCCTTTATCCTTCATCAGTTTTAAGTTACCCATGAAAACTTCTTTACCGTCAATTACCGCCTCAATACCATGACCCGGGATAGCATTAAAGGATGTCACAGTAAGCGCCTCTATCTTCTTGTCTTCCGCTTCTTTTACAATAGCCTCACCTAAAGGGTGTTCAGAACCTTTTTCCGCAGAAGCTGCCAAGGCTAAAAGTTCTTTTTCATCGATACTGCCGTAAACCACAATGTCAGTAACTTGGGGTTTTCCTTCGGTAATGGTGCCGGTTTTATCTAGGACTACCGTATCTATTTTATGGGCTGTTTCCAACGCTTCCCCGCTTTTTATCAGTACACCGTAATCCGCACCTTTACCGGTGCCCACCATAATTGCCGTGGGCGTAGCAAGCCCAAGAGCACAAGGACATGCGATTACCAACACTGATATAAATATAGACATGGAGAATACCAGACTTTCACCGGTAATATACCATAATATCCCTGCAACTAAAGCAATCGCCATAACAATGGGCACAAAATATCCCGCTACAATATCAGCCATTTTCGCAATCGGAGCTTTCGAACCCTGGGCTTCCTCCATAAGTTTTATAATCTGTGCCAAGGCCGTATCTTTTCCAACCTTCACCGCTTTAAATTTTATGCTTCCATTTTTATTAATGCTTCCGCCGGTAACCTTGCTGTCTATTGTTTTCTCCACCGGTATACTTTCCCCCGTAAGCATTGATTCGTCAATGGATGTATACCCTTCCATTACTGTACCGTCCACGGGAATCTTATCCCCCGGCTTTACTACAATAATATCTCCTACCTCAACTTCTTCCAACGGGATTTCAATTTCTACGTCACCTTGAATCACTGTAGCGGTTTTGGGTGCCAGACCCATCAACTTCTTTATGGCTTCCGAAGTCTTTCCCTTTGAAACGGTTTCTAAAGTTTTACCCAAAGATATTAAGGTGATTATTATGGCCGCGGATTCAAAATACAAATCGTGGGCATAATGAATTTCTCCCTGACTGATTTTATAAACCGCAAACAATCCATATATTATTGCAGCCGATGTGCCCACTGCTACCAATGAATCCATGTTGGGATTTCTCCGCAAAAGGGATGAAAAACCTATTGTATAAAATTTGTAACCCGCTATAACAACAGGTATAGCTAAAAACAACTGGATTAAAGCAAATCTTAAAGGATAAACATCGGGGTTTATCCAAGACGGAACCGGGAGTCCCACCATGGGCCCCATGGCTATATAAAAAAGAGGTATAGCGAATACTGCGGAAAAGATGAATTTTGTCCACATAGTTTTTATTTCTTTCTCTTTTCGCTGTTTATCTTCATCGACGCTTGCTTCTCTTTCCACATCCAAAGCCTTATATCCTGCGTTATTAATAGCTTGTTTTAACTCCGATAATCTTACGATGCTTGCGTCATATTCTATTGCTGCCTTTTCCGTTGCCAAGTTTACTTGTGCTTCTTTTACACCGGTAAGTTTCTTAAGCGCCCTTTCCACTGCTCTCACACAAGCTGCGCAAGTCATACCCTCAATAGGGATTGTTACCTTCTTTGTTTCTTGTATTTCCTCTGCCTTGTAACCCGCTTTTGATACTGCACTTTCAATATCCGCAGCCGTAATAGCATTATCGTCAAATGTGACATTAAGCTGCTCCGTTGCTAAATTAACACCGGCTTCTTCTACCCCCGCCAGTTTGCTTACGGTCTTCTCAACCGTTCTTACACATGCCGCTCAAGTCATACCGGTAACTTTAAAATCAACGCTTTTCATAAGTAAAACTCCTTTCGGTAATTATAGATTACCCAATTTGTATACTATCAATATTTAGATTCACATATTTCGATATTTCAGATCTATCAAAGACCATCGTATTAAATCTTTAAGATTCTTCAGTCGCAAGCTCCTTCAGAATGACATAACCGGGTTGGCGGACAGAGTCGCAATGCTCCTTCAGAATGATATTACCGGGCGGACAGAGTCGTGTGTCTACAACAGCATTTCCCACATCTCACTTCTCTCATCTCACATCTCACTTCTCACTTCTCACTTCTCATATAGACTACCCCCCTACCCTATATACAATTATAAAACCGCCCCATCCGATTGTCAATATAGACTAAAAACTTTTTTATAATATCTTATATTTATAATATCTTAGTCTATTAAATCGTATTTAGTTTTAATTCTTTCTAATTTTTCAATCATAGGTCCCGAAATGAAATAAAGGAAGAAAACCGTTGATAAGGAATGAGCTAAATCAAACCAAAAACCACTTATATAAATAGCTAAAAGTGCTTTCCATGAAAATTTATTAATGGAAATCATGAGAGAGCCTAGATTTATAATACCACCGTATATAAAAAATGTTGCCATAGCGCCAAAGATACATAAAGATGTTCTTGTTTTTTTTAGTAACCTTTGTTTACACATAAACCCCGCTAAAAAGCCTATAAACCCGAAAGAAAACATTTGCCACGGTGTCCAAGGCCCCTGACCGAAAAAGAAATTAGAAACAAATCCTGTCATTGCTCCCATAAGAAAGCCAGATTCACTACCAAAACAAACCCCTGTAATAATCACAATTGCAATCACGGGTTTAAATTGTGGCAGCATAAAAAATGCCCCCCGCCCGGCAACAGCAATAGCTGTCAAAACCGCTATGATGACCAGCTCTCTCGCCAGGGGTTTTCTGCTTTCAAATATCATGGCAAAGGGTATCATTGCGTAGATTATTATAAGAAGGCTGATAAAATAGTATTTTCTGTCATTTAAAAAGTATATACCTATAAAAATTGTGGCAGGAATAGCTAAAAGAATAAGTAAAGCCGAAATCAGTGCTCTTTTTTGCATACTTCAATCACTTCCTCTACTGTTACAGCTTCCGGATATATATGCCGTATCATCCTGTTTGCTGCCGTTGTGTAAAAGCTGTTTCCGGCAAAAAACTTTCTCCTATTACCGGAGCTTATTATACTGCCGTCAAAAACCAAAGCGATAGTATCACCATGTTTCGCACAAAATTCTATATCGTGAGATACCATAACAATTGTTACACCTGTTGCAGCAAGCTTCTTTAAAATCTCTGCAAAAGTCTCTTTAAAATAGTTGTCTAAACCTTTTGTAGGCTCATCAAGCAGTAAAATTTCCGGTTCATTTAATAAAACTTTTGCAAGAGCCGCCCTTTGCTGCTCGCCTCCGCTTAAGTCATATGGATGCATATCAAGTAAACCCGCAAGCTCGGCAATATCTATAACCTTTTCCATTCTTTCACTCTTTTCTTCATCGGAAATTTTCATATCTTCAAACATCTCATATAAATCTTCTTTCACCGTGTTTTTAATAAATATGCTTTGAGGATTTTGGGGCAGCATAGCAATCCTCCCGGCTTTACACCTTAGGGATACTTTACCTCTATAGGGATTCATAAGCCCTCCGATTACTGACAAGGCAGTTGTTTTACCCGTACCGTTTCCCCCAAGGATACAATAAAGCTCCCCCGATCTTACTTTTATAGAAAAATCTTTTAATATATCCGGTGAACTTTTTTCATGTCTGAACCAAATATCCTTTAGCTCTATGGCTATCATTTGTGGAGATTTGTCTTGTATATCTTTTAAATAGTTTTCTTTCGTTCTTATCCCGTCCATAAAAGCATCAATCCATCTCCTGCCTTGGTTTATCGTAACGGGGCAGGGCAAAATACTGTCAACTCCCCCGTATATTTGCATTGGGGAAGTCATTGCATAAAACATTGGATGACCCATACTTTTAAGCTCCATCCCCACCTTTTCCGGTCTGCAATAATACGACCTTCGTCCATTACTATCAACCTGTCCGACATTGGTATTATATCCTCCAGACGATGTTCGGTGATAATAATCGTGATCCCGAGCTCCCTATTTATCTTTTTTATTGTTCCGATAAAATCTGAGGCGGCGATAGGATCAAGCTGTGACGTGGGTTCATCAAGAATTAATACATCCGGTTGCATTGTCATAATACCTGCCAAGCTAAGAATCTGTTTCTCTCCTCCTGATAGTTCCGATACTTTTTTATAAAACCATTTTTGAATACCGAAATAGCCGGCTATTTCCGCAACCCTGAGTCTAATTGTATTATTATCGCAACCTAAGCTTTCGAGGCCGAAAGCTAGCTCGTGCCATACTTTATCAGTTACAATCTGATTATCCGGACTTTGAAAAACATAACCGATATGAGAGACCTGCATAGGGTGAGGCACTTCAATTAGTGGTTGTCCACAGTAATAAATCTCACCTTCCCGCTCCCCATAAGGTGTAAGAACAGTCTTTAGATGCCTGATTAATGTACTTTTGCCCGAACCGGATTGTCCGCAAATAGTTATGAATTCTCCTTTGTGGATAGTTAGATTAATATCATTAAGAGCCTTTCTATTTGCTCTGGGATAAGAAAAATTCAAATTTTTGATTCTATATGCTTCCATTTAACTCCCTCCGTTATATTGACAATAGTGGGTATCTGGTTTAGTAATACATAGGTGGAATATACTAAAACAGTGTAAAAGTTTTTATCCGGAAGTTTTATTGTAGGGAAAAATCTCATTTTGTTATGACCGGTGAAAGAGCCTGATAAAACTATAATTATCAGGATAAGCATTATATAAAATATAATTTTATTCCTCTTATCAAATTTATATAATGAAAAACTGCTCCTGCCGGGCAAGCCATAACCTCTGGCACACATTGAATCAGCAGTGATAATAGCGTTCTCCAAAGACCAGGTGGTCATTATAGATATGATTTTAATCCCGTTTTTCGCCCTTTGCATCAGATTCCCTTGAGATACGTCTTTCCCTATGCATTTTTGGGCATTTGATATTCTTATTATCTGCTCTTTATACATAGGAACAAAACGCAGTACCATAGATAGAATCAAGGAAATAGAGGGTATGATTCTGCCGAATAAATAGATAAATTTATCGGATGTCATCACTGTATTATAGCAGGAAAACCATAGAATAACAGTCGTTAGCATAGCAGCGGAGGCTATACCATATGCTGTGGATTCCAATGTAACGGGGTTGCCGCTTTTTAAATAAAATAATATTGTCGCTCCTTCATGATTAAAAACCGTATTAAAAAAAGTCATAAAAATAAATATAGGGAGTATTAATGCCATATTGGTTTTTATGCCTGCCTTTCCTTTAAGGCTGATTGAATAAGATAAGGCACTTATAAGTGATATCCCTTGAAATATGGGATGCATAAAAAACATGCTGAATAGTATTACTACTGTAAAATAAGTAAAGTTGATTACGGGATGAAAGCCCGAGAAACTATCTCTCATCATTGATCACCCCCAAAAGAAGCTTTCTCTCCACCAATATCCCGACCTAAATCACAGGTGTAGACCCACTTGATTATGTCTCCACTTATAGGCTCATATTGTTCTGCGCCGTAGTTTATATCCAAGCCATTTACTCTATAAACCCACCCGCTCAATTCTCCGCAATCAAATTCATAAATATTATTAATTCCTTTTACATAGCTGTTATTGCCCGGGGGAACAGTCACAAAATCAACGTGAATTTTACTTCTCCGCATCTCCCTCAACAAAATATCAAATACGGAATCCCCCTCTTGAAACTCAACATCCTTAGCAGTATATATAGTCCCATTTTCGGGTAGGACCTCCAACTTATCTTTATTAAACTTTTCTATGTTATTAAGAATGGTACTGCAATCTACTGATAACGTAACATTAAATCGATATTCAGATTCTTCAGATATTTCATTTATATTAATTTTTTTAGAATTCACATCATTGCTATCCTCGTTAATTTCTATTACCGTGGGTCGCTCTTCGTTGGGTTTAGTAAACACTCCATTATCTTTTTCGTCTATATTTTCGCCAAATGCCTGTTCATCATCTATTATCAAATTTTCATACTGTTCAACATGATTCTTACGAGAATTCTTATAACTCCCGTTTTCATTTGCGAAAGTGTCTTTTTCATTACTTATGATATTGCCGAGATTCCTAAACCCGATAAAAGCTCCATTTTTACTAATTATGTTTATAAAGAATATTAATAGTATAAACACAATAAGCAAACCCTTTGAAAAATTCTTATTTTTCAATTTATACCTCCTTATATTTTTCATAAGTTATAATAGAGAGGAATAATTTTATGCAGGAGAATTGCAGGGGCCTATGCGGCCCCATAAAGTTTCAAGTAGTCATATATTCTAATAGCCAAGACTACAGCCATTTCTTTTGTCGCCAATGCTAATGGATCAAAAATGTTTTCGTTACCAACCATTAAACCCAACGCCACTATAGTTTCCACTTCCGCTTTAGCCCAGGATGATACTTTATCTATATCTGTTACAGTGGTTGTAGGCTTTTCCGGCTTTAACCTTAAAGCTCTTGCAATAATTACAGCCATTTGTTCCCTTGTTATACCATCTTTCGGATTAAATTTACTCCCGCTGCCTTCAATGATTCCCGCTTTAAAAGCAGCATTAATATAGGGATAAAACCATTCTTCTCCCTTAACATCTTTGAATTCTATAACATTATCAATTTTTATATCAAGATTTAAAACTGCCGCCATGACCTTGATGAACTCGGCTCGTGATATGTTTGCTTTTGGATTCAGCCTGCCATCGGAACCTTCTATAAAGCCTAATTTTGTAGCTTTCTTTATAGAGTCCATAGCCCAAGATGAAATATGATTATAATCTTGATACTTAGTTTCCAAATCAATTGCCTCAATCAGTTCTTTTTCAAAGTCTTCCCCATCGTCCGGAAGCTCTTCCGAGATTTTAGCAGGCGCTTCATTATTGCTCCCTGTACCGCCGCTTGAAGTCTCATCCCATTCGCTGTTATCTTCACCTAAATCTTCGCCTAAGTTTGTCGTATAACGCCATTTTATAATATCGCCATCTTTCAGTTTTTTCTGATTTGAACCGTCAAGAGAAAACTTGCCGTTTAGGCTGTACATCCACCCGCTGGTAGGTCCGTAATCAAATTCCCCTGTATCATCTATAGATTTTATGTATAGCGATTCGCTGCCGCTATAATCATATGGAATATCTCTTATGTCCATTTCCCTTTTTGTTAAAGACCAAACCGAATCCCCCGATTTAAGTTCTACTTTTGTCGGGTTAAGCACATATCCGCCATTAATAGTTAGCCTGTCAATAGAGATAGTCGCGTAATTTTTGCTATGAGTGCCGCCGCTGCCTGAGCTGCCGCTGCCGCCGGTGCCACTGCCATTGCCATTTTCACCATTATCGTCCTTTTCGTCCGGTAATCCCGGCTTTGTTTTGTCTATTTTCACATCGGTCATATCATAAAGGGAAGCCTTGCCGTCTTTAAACCTTTTATAGGCTGCAAGTGCATAAGTGCCTTGCTCAGTCGCCATTGCATTTACCTTCGTTTCTATCGTTGCATTTTTAAAACCGCCAGTCGGAATTGCAAATTCCATTAAGGCCTTTATTAAGCTGTTATCATCCTTAATAAACCTACTGTCAGCATGAGGATCAATCCCTAATTCCGTTAAAGCAACAATAGCCTGAGATATGTTTTGCGAATTTATCGGAGCCCAAGGAGTTCCCGGATAGCCACCGTTTGATGTTTGATTTTCAGAAAGCCAGGCTATTGCTCTGTCCGTGACTCCCTCCACATCTTCATCACCATCATAATACGGTGCTAAAGCCTGTAAAGCATAGGAGGTAACATCCACATCGGGATTTGTCCCACTTAATGCCCAACCTTTCGCATCTTTCAAACTTTTATTTATTTCTTTATCCAAAATAAACTTGATAAGATTATCTCTTGATGTGTTGCACTCCAAACCCTCAACTATGGGTATATCATAATCGTAGGAATCAAGAGCCAATAGTGCATAAGAAGTTCCTATAACACCTTGCGCCGTTACTCTGTTATAATCTGCAAGCCTTTCCAATAGGTTATATCCGCCTACATCAGTAACATCTTTACCGATGGCAGTCAAGGCGAGTATAAGCTTGGAATATTCAGAACAGTTGCCAATATCCCCGTTTTTTTCTTTAAGTTTTGTAACAATGCTATCATAATAATTTTTATAATAATCTTTTGATACTTTTTGATTTCCCCGGGTTAAGGCAATGATTGACCATTCAGAACCGTATTTGGGGTTTTCAAGACCATTATAAATGTAGTTAAAGCTTTTACTTAGTTGTTTTTCCGGTGTTGACACCGTTGCTTCTTTAATAGTGATATCTACTGATGTTCTTACAAGTAAGGGATAGTTGTTTTTTCTGTCTTTGCTTATTTTTAATGAGTAATTACCGGGAATGCCGGGTGCAATAATAGTGGCTTCACCATTTTCATCCGTAACATAATACTCATCTCCAAATTTGATTTCCGCTCCCTCTATATTTATCTCTTTCGTGCCGACATAATCCCAACCATCATATTCGTCATATGAAGATGAAATTTTTACAGTGAACTCGTCCAACGCTTCGATTGAATCCGACAATAATTCAATTTTTGGGATATATGTATCGAATTCTCCGAAATAAAGAACTATTTCATCACCATCATCAATTGTGCATACATCTATTGAATCATAGGGTGAAGCCCCATTCACCAGGTACATCCAACCCTCATACCCACCAAAGGCTCCTGCTGTTTCTCCCCTTATAGAAGATACAAATTTACCGTATGAGCTATCCGTAGCAATAACGGATATACCCTCTTCTTCCAACAACTCGTACACCGCATCATAAACGGTCTCTTTTTTCGTCAAATAGCAGCCTTCATCGACTATCGTATCATATATCCCTTCTATCCTAATACTTACCTGCTTAGCCTCGCTTTCCGCATGGGCTACTATGCCGGTAAACATACTTAAAATCATTGTTAATATCAATGTTAAAGCTATAAACTGTTTGTTTTTTAATCCTTTCAATTTACACCCCTCCGTTTTAATCAAAAATTTTTAAAACCTCTCGACGCAAACTCGTCAAGAGGTTTCTTTCATTAAATCAATGAATTTCATAATCATAAATACACCCCCCTATCGCTCGTAGAGTTACATGGATTTTAAAACAGGCAGGTCTTCTGGCTCAAGTATCATCATTTCGTCTGCCTTCCCGGTTTCCCAGTGGCAATATAGACAAAACTCTACTTTTACAGCGGCGGGACCGCGTGGGATTTTAACCCAACTTCCCTTAACCTGTTTTTTAATATTTAATTGTCACATTAATAATATATAAAAAATAAAGTTTTAGCAAGGACTTTTATGCAGAGTTTTTTGCTATGTCCCTGTTTTTATGCCTGTTTACAAAGTTTAGCTTTATAAAGTTTTGAATGTTGGCCAAAATTGTATAAAAAAAGTTTTCATTTATAAATTTAATCCGCTTATATATTTTTTAGGTTCATTATTTTTTAAATAGGGTTCACCGCCATCCGCTATACTTGCATTCCCTCCTATCCTCATAGCATTTGGAATTACTCATCCTTTTCTAGAAATATTTCCAAGCACGGCTCTTTGGCGCATCATTGCCTATTCCATCGGTATGACAAATCATTTGAATATATGGGAATGGGTTATTCTCTTACTATGGTTGGTAATTGCTGTCGTATCAGCGAATTTGCACATTCCCGCTGCACTGCATTTTATAGGAGGAGAAAAAGTATGAAGCAAACTATGAAAGTGTTTCAGATAGGCCTAAAACAAGTATCCAAAGACGGCATGCTGATTATGTTGCTTCCGGCACCTATTTTAATGGGAATAATATTTCGATATGGAGTACCAGCCATCAATCTCCTTTTGGAAAACAAAACAGCTTTTTCTCTTGAGCCTTGGTATGGGATTATTGACGGAATGCTCATATGCCTTACTCCTTTATTTGTATCAATGGTTTCATCATTTTTAATATTAGAGGAGCGGGATGAGGGCATTGGTGCTTTTTATCAAATTACGCCCGCCGCCGGATATTCTTATTTGATTGCCCGTATCGGGTTGCCAATGGTTTGGGCGCTTTTATCTACAATATTAATTGCGGCACTCTTTCATACGTCTCCTTTATCATTTACAACTATTGTTTTATCATCTATAGTGAGTACTTTTATGGGAATATTTTTTGCAATGATGATCGTTTCATTAGCTGCCAACCGGGTGGAAGGTCTGGTCTATTCTAAACTAACAGGCTTTAGCATCCTTGGGCTTGTATTAGTATGGTTTATACCCTCTCCTCTTCATTATTTTATAGCTTTTCTGCCATCCTTTTGGATAGGACGGTTGTTATTGGACGGGGCAAGCTTATTTACTTTTTTCGGAGGTATTGTATCTTGTTTTGTTTTGATTAGTTTGTTTACTGTAAGATTTCTAAGAAATATAACATAATGCCTATGAAACTGTAAAACCATTTTATGACCATTTGCATATACCGGACTATCCGGACATTGATTCCGAAATATGCATCATTCAAGCCGAGAACAAATTAAACCTTTAGTGGAATCTGTGAATGTCTTAATCTCTATTAAATTATAAGTTGTAGCTAGTTACTATAACATGGTAAAATAAAAATTGAGACTGTTGCAGGTGTGGTTGCCTCCTTTTTACTAAGGAGGTGAGGCTATGATGAATACATATCAAGTTATCAATTTAATGTTGATGTTTGGGATGTTAATTGTAGCTTTGCTGAATTTTCAACATAAGAAAAGTTAGCAAAAAAGAAAATCACCCTGCAGTGCTGATGCAGGGTGATTTATTAATTTAAACAACCTGTGAGGCAACCACATCATGTGGCGGTCTCTTTAATCATATTATAACACAAAATATAGAAAAATAAACAACTTTTTTATTTATCATTATAATATTTCTGTAGCATCATTGTTGCAAGCTATTTAATGAATATTAATCTATGCTATATTTTAAATCTATATCCTGCTCCCCATACTGTTTCAATATATTGGCCGCCGTCGCAACTTGCTTCTAACTTTTCTCTTATTCTCGCTATATGTACGGTTATGGTAGATGCATCAGAAAAGAAATCATAACCCCAAACCCTTTCTAATAGCTGCTCTTTACTAAAAACTATATTCGGGTTTTCAGCCAAAAATAAAAGTAAATCGAATTCTTTTTGCGTTAGAAATATTTCTTTATCATCTATATAAACTCTTCTGTCTCTTTTATCTATTGATAATGCCCCGACAGTTATAAGTTTTATTTTAGTGCTTTCATTAAATCTTTCATAGGTCTTTATATGGCTATTCACCCTGGCTACCAATTCTCCCATACTAAAAGGTTTGGTTATATAGTCATCAGCCCCTAAATTAAGCCCTTTTATTTTATATAATTCATCAGATTTCGCGGATACAATAAGTATGGGTATTTCTTTTGTATCGGATATTTCCTTTAATATTTGAAAACCGTCCTTCTCCGGAAGCATCAGGTCTAAAATAATTAAACTAAAGCCTTCATTTTTTATGCACTCAAGACCGGCATTTCCGTCATATACACATTTAACTTCGTAGCCGCTCATTTCCAAATAATCCTTTTGTATTTCCGATATACTCTTATCATCCTCTATTATTAAAATCCTTCTCATATTGCCTCTTCCTCTTTTTTTGCCTTTTTTAAAGATATCATAACAGAAGCTCCTTTACTCTCTTCGCTGATTATCCATATTCGTCCCCCTAAGCCTTCTACAATTTGTTTTGCAATTGCAAGACCTAAGCCGGATGAGCCCTTGACCTCCCTTGCAGTATCTAACCTATAAAATCTTTCAAAGACATGGGGCAGCTCCTTTTCGCTTATTCCCCTCCCATTATCCTTGAACTCTATAATAACAGAAGAATGGGTTTCTCTCAAAATTACTCTTAGCAGACCCCCATCCGTTTTAATGCTTTTTTGGGCATTCTCCATAATATTTTGAACCACTCTATTAAATTTTTCTATATCTATAGATACAAAGGATTCTGCCATTAATTTGTTTTCAAAAGCTATTTCCTTATTTTCTTTCAAAAAGCCTTCCCTATGATCTAAAATACAGTCTTCAATGTATTCATTTATGGAAACCTCATCCTTTTTAAATACCATTTGGTTTAAATCAAGCTTAGAATACAACAGTAAATCTTCTATCATTGTATTTATCATCTTTGTTTTTTCGACGGCCTTTAATAAATAATATTCTTTCTTTTCCTCCGTATCGGCGACACCGTCCAATACACCATCAATATACCCTCTAATAGCTGTTACAGGAGTTTTTAAATCATGAGAAATGCTTGATATGAGAAATTTCCTGTTATCATCAATCTTTTGCTGATAATATATACTGTTTTTTAGTTGAAGGCGCAATTCCTCTATAGCAATACCTAATTCTTTAATCTCTCCGTAACCGCTATCTGCAATAGCCTCTTCAAGCTCACCGATTCTTAAGTTTTCCATATCTTTTGTTAAATCAATAATAGGATTAATAATATTTTTCATATTTTCCTTTTGTACAATTATACAGGCAATAACAAAAATAATGAGAAAAACCGTAAAGAGAAAAATCGAGAGGGACTTATAAAAGCCTGAGATATCCTGAATCTGGCTAAGAATTATTATTTTATAATCAATTCCATCTCTCATATAATTCTCTAATTTTATTCTATATCTATTACCTTCATATTCATAATAACTGCTTTCAATACTGACATTCATTAATATTTCTTTAATATTGAACATGGCAAGATCTTCACTATTATAAACAATATTATCTCTTTCCATAACAATAGTAATTGTTTGTCCCATGCCTTTATACGCATGGGATTCCTTTAATAATTTATAAAAATAATTATATAAAAGACCGGCGGAGCCGGTGATAATAATAGCGCTAAGTAAAATTGATATACTTTGTATTAAAAACCTTTGCTTTAGCTTCATACAATCAACCTAAATATCCTTTCTCTCAAACAAATAACAGCCCCCTGCTGTCAGCATTATGCTATAGCCCAGCAAAATCAGTAAAACCCTGAGAATTTTGCTAAAGTTTATGTAGCTACCCAAAACCAATCTATACCAATCAAAATTAGATGTAAATAGAAAGCTTTTAATATTCGGAAAAACCAAGCTTAAACCGTTCAGCAATAAAAATATAAAAATTGAAATCATAAAAGCAGAGGTTGTTCCTTTTGATATAATAGAAATTAATGCAATGACTAAAGCAAAAACAAAGATTGGCATAAAAGCCATAGTATAGGATGCAAATATTCTTAATAAATTTGGGAAATTCCTATTAATAATGGCTGAGGAAATAGCTGATATTATCATAACAAAATACAAATTCCCCAGGATTAAAGTTGCGGCAGCAAGGATCTTACTTAAAAACACCTTTAACCTTGACGCGGGGCTCGTTAGAGTAATCTTTATTGTCTGATCAGCAAACTCTCCCGCAAACATATCTACACATATGAATATAGTAAAAAGGGGGAAAAGAGAGTAGATAAGTATAGACAAAACCATTATTGAAAATTCTGAGCTGCCTGTCACCCGTATCCCTGAAAAACTATTCAACAAATAAACCCCTGACATTGCCCCTAAAACAAATACAACTGAAAGCGCCATTAATATAACGGGCTTTTTCCTATTTAATATCTTCATAATTTCATTTTTATAAGCTGCCTTAAGAAGCTCCATTTACATCAACCTCGCTTAAATAGTAATTCTCTAAAGATGAATAGTCTCTCAGAATATCCTTAGTATCTTTGACAGCCAAAAGCCTTCCGTCATATAAGATTCCAACCTTGTCACATATAAGCTCTATATCGTGGATTAAATGGCTGGATATAAAAAAGGTTGTATCTTTCTCCTTTGATAGGTTTGTTATAAGCTTTCTCATTTGAAACATACCTTCTACATCCAGTCCGTTAAACGGCTCGTCCAAAATCAAAACATTTGGATTTGACAAAAATGCCATGGCAATGCCAAGCCTTTGTTTCATCCCTAAGGAATAGTTTTTTATTTTTTCATTCCTATATTTCAAAAGCCCCGTAATATCTAAGGTTTTATCTATTTGCCTGTCATCAAGACTATTATAAAATCTGCTGCGCAGTCTCATATTTTCATAAGCTGTCAAATAAGGAAATGGTACTATTTTCTCAATCATACAGCCAACATTTTTCATCGCTTGTTCATAAGCCGTCAAAACACTGAATCCGTTTATTATAACATCCCCTGCATCTGCCTTCATAAGCCCTACCATAATTTTCATTGCAGTAGTTTTACCGGAACCGTTGGGACCCAAAAACCCGAAAATTTCGCCCCTTCCAACCTTTAAATTAATATCTTCAATACCACGATTATTTTTATACTTTTTTGACAGGTTTTCAATCACAATTGCTGTATCCAATTTCAGTCCTCCTTCTAAACTGTTTAAAGGTGCAAAGTCAAGAACCCTTTGCACCTTCGGCTTCTATTCAAATATCCTGATAAGATAATTATTAAAACCATCCTCATTATATGTGTAGGAGTAACCTCCGTTTTCCTCATCTATTTCGACGTCAAAGGATATATTTATGTTTTGCATATCATTTCTATGGATAATTCCCTTTTTATTTTCACCATTATTATCTTTATATCGAATAATTGAATAATGATTGGGATTATCATCGTAATTTGAGTAGAATTCAAAGCTCTTTGTGTTTTCAACTTCATATCCGTCATTATATATTTCATAATACTTGCCTTTTAAATTTCCATTCTCAGCAGAGTTGATTTCAACAAATCTTTCCCCCACCTTTTTAAAGGCGTTATCCTTTACTAATACAATATCATTTTTATATTTCCCCACATATTTATCATCAAATTCAACACCTTCTTTAGTGTATGTAACCTTTTTACCTTCTAAATTTGGAGCTTTTACTATTGTGGTATTAATATCCTTTATATCCATTGAAAAGTCAAAGGTGTAAATATGTTCAATGCCTTCACTGTCCTTAGCCGATATACTTGCAGTAAAAATACCGCTTTCTAAAATCCCATCTTCATTTTCAACAGCTTTGCCCATTGCACTTATCAGATATATATTTGACATGGGGCGGGGAATTCCAAGATGCTTGGCCTGCCACTGGTCTAATATGCTATATTTAAAAACAAAGGATGATACTGCATTAACAACCGAGGGGATTTGAGTCTCCGTCAGATTGCCTATATACATTTTTCTGCCGTTAGATTCTTCAACCTGAATAATATCCTGCAAGCTGCCTACAAATGCATCTACAACCTTTTCCGCATCCTTAAACTCCTCGTGCTCAAAAGGATTTTTAACTACTTCAAAGCTTTCATCATTCATCTTTTTTCTTTCGATTACATTATAAGAGCCATCATCATTTTTATATATTCTTTGATTTTCATCGCTATACCAATAGCTTTCGCTTATCTCGCCTTTCCTTAAATTTTTATCCTCTGATTCGCGGGTGCCATTAGTAACATCAAATTTTGCATTGGCGATGGATTCCTCTATTACCCTGCCGTCTAATTTTAATGTTAAAGTAGCATTAGCGGTAAAGCTATCAATTTCATCAGTCAGGGTTGCCGCTGTCGTCTTCATAGAATTTTTTAAACTGTTATATCCGGAGCCTAATATCATATCTGCAAAAGCTGATGTCATTAAAATTATAGCGCCTAAAATAAAAACAGTTATTGTAACAGTCTTATTACTATATTTCATTTTTCATGCCTCCTTTATATTATACCGGCAAAAGCTTAAGCCTGATTATATAATAACTCCTCCATATTAAGAATATATAAAGTATTTATTAACAATCTATTAAATTTTTTATTGACTCTCCAGTAACCGGGGGTATACTTCAGTTTACTCACAAGCCCCACATTATTACTGTGGCTGCTAACTTCTGGAATAATTTGCATCCCCTCAACCTTGGAAAAGCTATAAACATAAATACAGGTACCTCAACATGCCTTGAAAGTACCTGTTAACATCCTCAATGCCTTTAAAATCAAATTATTAATATCCACCTTAGAATAATAAATCTGTTAGATCTCTTATACCTAAATTCTTAAAGTAATAATCCATGTTAAATCCTTTAAGTTCATCTCTAATTGCTTCTTCTTCATAGCGCTTCCCTATCAATTTGTCCTCAATTTCCGATAGGTCGCCGCTTCCGAAAAAATCGCCGTAGAATTTAATATCGTTTATAATTCCGTCTTTTACATTTATTAATACTTCGACTTTACCGCCATCAAACCTTTCGGCTTTTTTTATATTAAACTCCGGTGATTTCCCGTAGTTCCAATCCCAAGTTAGATACTTTTTGTTTCTTAACTTCTCTATTTCATTTATAGCTTCTTGGGATAACTGATCTGTTTCAAGATTTTCATCCGAATCAAACATATATTTCAGCAGAAGCTCCCTGAATTCTATGATGCCGATATCATCCTGCAGATACTCCTTAATATTGGTCACTCTGCTTCTAACGGATTTTATCCCCTTAGACTCTATTTTATCTTTTGAGACTTTTAATGCCTTTGCCAACTCTTCCATTTCAGAATCAAAAAGCAAGGTCCCGTGATGCAGAAGTTTCCCCTTTGAAACAAACTGGGCATTACCGGAAAACTTCTTCCCGTCTATGGTTATATCGTTTCTCCCGGATTGTTCAGCCTTTATATTAAGTCTTTCCAATGCCTTCACAATGGGCAATGTAAATCTCCTAAAATCATAGCCGCCCTCATAATTGCTTTTTATTATAAGGGAATAATTAAGGTTCCCCAAATCATGATATACCGCACCGCCGCCGGTTATTCTTCTCACTATATGTATTTGCTTTTCTCTAACATAATCCGCATTTATTTCTTCTATGGTGTTCTGATGCTTGCCTATAACTATGGTAGGCTCATTTCGCCAAAGCAGAAGGTAATCTGTTTTATCATTTAAATTAAATAAATATTCTTCCATAGCCAAATTATAAAATGGATTTGTAGATTCATTTTTTATATAACGCATAAAAAGGCTCACCCCCTATCAGTTATAATGAAACTTAGAACAGCCGTGCCTATATTCCCGCAAGACGCTCCAGTATCTCCCCGCTTCTCTTTAAAAACCCTTCCAATTTATCGGCTTCTATGCCTCTGCTGCCCATAAGAGCCAAATCGTATATATGGGCGGTAATCAACTCAAAGTCTTCCTTTTTGTCTTCCTTTTCTGATATTTCAGACAATGCCTTAATAAGACTGTTTGCCTTATTAAGTACCAAGGTTTCTTCGCCTTTAAACATGTTTGACATATCTTCTCCGCCGAATAAAGTGCTCATCTCCTGCATTCTTCTTGCATGTTCAGGCATTAAAAGTACCGCCTGAGGCTCCGACATTTTAAGCCTTTCGGTTTTCACCTGTAGCTTTTCTATGTTTAATGCCTTTTTAATGGCATCTATAAGTTTTTCTTCTTTATCTTTATCTTCTTGTTCGTCATCCTGGCCCTTCAATTCATCTGATAAATCTGAATCAATTCTCAAAAATTTAATATTGCCTTCATACATCTCCAGATAACTGATAAAGTGATTATCAATCATCGAGTCTAAGATAACGGCTTCCAACCCCTGTTCCTTAAACAGTTTAATATATTGTGTCTGTTGTTTTTCATCATTTGCATAGAATATCTTGTTTTCAGCATTCTCCTCTTCTTTTTTACCTCCGGTCTTTTCAAAGTATTCGCTTAAAGTAAGGTAATTTTCATTTATGGATTTATAAATAAGTATGTCTTTGACTTTATCATAAAAGTTTCTGTCTTTGACAGAGCCGTATTTTATGAACGGGCTGATATCCTTCCAAAAGCCTTCGTATTTTTCTCTTTCCTTTTCAAAAAGTTCCGCTAACTTGTCTGCTACCTTTTTTGTTATATGTTTTGAAAGCTTAATGACATTACTGTCTTTTTGTAAAAAGCTTCTGGATACATTCAAAGGTAAATCTGCACAATCTATAGTACCTTTTAAGAGCATTAAAAACTCCGGTATTATCTCTTTGATGTTATCCGCAACAAAAACCTGGTTATTATAAAGCTTTATTTGACCTTCGTTTATCTCGTATTCATGACGAAGCTTGGGAAAATATAATATTCCTTTTAAGTTGAAGGGATAATCTACGGATAAATGAATCCAGAAAAGAGGTTCATTGAAGTCATGAAACACCTTTCGGTAAAATTCCTTATATTCATCATCCGTACAATTCTTGGGGTTCTTCATCCATAAAGGTTTTGTATCATTTAGAGGTTTTCTTTCCTTTGTTTCTTCTTTGTCTTTTTCTTCCTTTTTATCATCAGCCTTTTCATCTTCAAGATAAATCTCTATAGGAAGAAAAGCACAATGCTTTTCGATAATATCTCTTAGTCTGTATTCGCCTAGAAATTCTTCACTTTCCTCATCCAGATAGAGCGTAATCACTGTTCCTCTCGTGTCCTTATCCGATGCCGTTATTTCAAATTCAGTTCCTTCTATACTAACCCATTTAACAGCCTCCGCATCCGGCTGCCATGATAAGGTATCTATCTCAACTTTTTTTGAAACCATAAAAGACGAATAAAAGCCCAGGCCGAAATGACCGATAATATCGGAATCTTCTCCTGCCTTATCTTTATACTTTTCTAAAAATTCTTCCGCTCCGGAATAGGCGACCTGATTTATATATTTTTTTACCTCATCGGCAGTCATTCCGATACCGTTATCAATAAACTTCAATGTTTTTTCATCACTGTTAAAGCTTACTGTGACTTCATATCTTTCGCCATCGTCCCCTTCCGCTTCGCCGATGGAGATAAGCCTCTTGTATTTGTTTATGGCATCCACACCGTTGCTTATAAGCTCTCTGATAAAAATATCTTTATCTGAATACAGCCATTTTTTTATAATCGGAAAAATATTTTCCGCATGAATAGAAATGTTTCCTTT
>CAZMPR010000006.1:0-21384 GCA_964568265.1 uncultured Clostridiaceae bacterium
AACCGATTAATTACTTACTAATTGTGGACATTGCTCCTTTAGCATTATATTTTATTTTTAAATACAGAAAAGAATCACCAAATATCAAAAGAAGTGTTAATCTAAAAAGCCATATAGGTATTGCTATTGTTTCATTATTTGTGATAGCTGCATCAATATTGATACCAAAAGTTTTACCCTATGATTTTCAAATATCCAGATGGGAGTTTTTTTCTTATCATATTTCAGACATACATCGCTCCATATTTTCCAAAAAAGTAACACTTGATTGTGATAAACTGCTCTTGGAATCAATAAAAAGGACGGCAAAAAAAGATAAAAAACTATACGGAATTGCCAAGGAGAGGAATATTATCACTATTCAGGTTGAAGGATTGCAGAATTTTGTAATAAATAGGGATTATAACGGACAGATTATAACGCCCAACCTGAATAATCTAATAAAAGAGAATTCCATTTATTTTGATAGATACTATCAACAATTAGGGAGAGGAAATACTTCCGATGCAGAGTTTGTATCCCATAACTCATTATACCCCGCAATGGACGGGCAAACCTATATAAAGTATTATAAAAATACCTATTACGGTTTGCCTTGGATACTGAAAGATAAGGGCTATAATACTATAGCCTTTCACGGTTACAAAGCATCTTTTTGGAACAGGGATAAAGCATATATATATCAAGGATTCGATAAATTTTTTAGCGGAGAAACAGACTATCTGATCAATAATCCTATAATAGGTTTCGGAATCAATGACAGTGAATTCTTCTCCCAGACTGCCGGATATATGAAAACCGTTGACGAACCGTATTATGCATTTATAGTCACTTTATCCAGCCATCACCCTTTTAGGATGGCGGATATATATAAAAAAATTAAGATTAAAAAGGAACATAAAGACACTGTCTTTGGTAACTATATACAAGCTATTAATTATGCCGACTCAGCCATTGGGGAGTTTATTAAAGCTTTGAAAGAAATGGGGCTGTACAATAATATAATGTTAAATATATATGGAGACCATTACGGGCTGATGGTTAATGATGCAAATAAGGGTATTATGTCCGAATATTTAGGATATGAATATGATTATGATGAAATGATGAGAGTACCTCTAATAATACATATACCCGGAAGCGGCATATGCCAAAAAATAAGTACCACCGGGGGGCAGATAGATTTTTTACCTACAGTTTTAAACTTATTAGGCATTGAAAACAAAAAAGGAATCATGTTAGGGCAGGATTTGCTCAACGCAAAAGAGGGCTTTGCAGCTCAGCAGACATATATGCAAAAAGGCTCATATTTTAAAGATGATATTGTTTTTTATATGTCGAGAGACGGAATATATAATAACAGCAGGGCTTGGGATATGATTACAAGGCAAGCTGTTGATTTGGAACTATGCAGGGCGGATTATGAAAGAGCCATTGAGGAAATAAACAGCTCGAACTATATTTTGAAAAACGATGCATTAAAAAAATATTTAGCCAGCCGATTGGATATGACCGGTGAAAATGAATCAACCACCGGGAGCATATCACCTGAAGTATTGATAGCAGCAGCCAACAGTAAAACGAATAATACCTATAATCTAAAAAATTATATTAATGATCTTTCTGATAGAGGATACAGATTTATTGAACTGAATATAAACCGGACGCCTACCGGGGTTTTATCTTTAGAAGGTTCAAGCAAAATGCATATAGATGAACTGGTAAATTGGCTACATAACCACAAAGATGTATATATTGTTACAAATATAAAAGGCGACAATGCAGAAGCTATGAGATTTATCAAGGACAACTATCCCGAGACTATGCAACGTTTTATTCCTCAGATCAATAAAATTGACGAATTTATCCCTGTTCAAGGATTTGGGTTTACAAACATTATACTGAATTTATGTGATTACGAATATTCCGTAGAAGAATTGATGGATTTTGTGAGGCGCCACGAGGTATATGCCGTCACCATGCCGGCAGAAATGGTACAAACAGACTTGTTTGATATGCTTAAAGAGGAAAATATTTTTGTTTATACCCGTGTCGTCAGCAATATGCAGATTATTAAGGAACTAAGAGAATGCGGTGTAGATGGGTTCTATATTTCCGAAGAGTAATCACCTTACTTAAAAATATTCTTTATCTTTATATAGTGGCAAATATTAAATATAATAGAGATGTGTTAGACAATTAATAGCTGATTAATATAGCATTTTTTTGTGAAAATAAACTAAATTAATTACAATCAGATTATATAAATATATTATAAACAAGAGAAAACGGGGGATAAGGCATGGAGAGTATATTAAAAATCTTGGTGATAAATCCCGGTTCCACATCAACTAAGGTAGCTTTTTATGAGAATGATAAATCAATTTTCATAGAGAATGTATTCCATTCAGCAGAAGAGATTGGGAAATTCGATAGAATAAGTGAACAATACGAGTTCAGAAAAAATATTGTTTTAAATACCGTCAAAGAGCATGGTATCAACCTTGAGGATATCAGTGCAATTGTAGGCAGAGGGGGCAATATGAAACCTGTAGAGGGCGGTACATATAAAGTCAATGATGCCATGAAAGAGGATTTGAGAATAGGGGTTATGGGGCAGCATGCTTCCAATTTAGGAGCTATTATAGCAGATGCCATTGCGGATGAGTTAGGCATATCTGCTTATGTAGTTGATCCGGTGGTAGTGGACGAACTGGAGGAATATGCAAGGATTTCAGGTATACCAGAGATAGAGAGAAAGGCAAAAGATCATCCGTTGAACCAAAAAGCTGCGGCAAGATTGGCCGCATTTGAATTGGGAGGTAAATACAGCGATTATAATTTCGTAGTAGCCCATTTAGGCGGCGGTATTTCCGTAGGCACCCATAAAAAAGGAAAGATTGTAGATATCAACAATGTCTTAGACGGAGATGGCCCATTTTCGCCTGAAAGATCGGGGAGTCTTCCTGTTGGTTCTTTGGTGGACATGTGTTTTTCAGGTGAGTACACAAAAGGAGAAATGAAAAGAAAGATTACCGGCGGTGGTGGGTTGGTAGCCTATTTGGGAACCAATGATGGCAGGGAAATTCAAAAGCGGATTAAAGCAGGGGATGAGTATGCCAAACTGATATATGAAACCATGGCTTATCAAATTTCAAAAGAGATAGGAGCCGCCGCAACGGTTCTAAAAGGAAATGTAGATGCAATAGTATTGACGGGTGGGGTTGCATATGATAACGAATTCGTATCATGGATTAAGGACAGGGTATGGTTCATTGCACCCATAAAAGTACTCCCTGGTGAGAATGAAATGGAAGCAATGGTTCGGGGCGTTTTAAGAATATATAGCGGAGAAGAAGAACTTAAGATTTATAGATAAAACATTAAATGAAAGGAAATCCCACCGTATTGGTGGGAAGAATCATCTAATCCATATTATAAAGTCTGTTCCGCCGAGATGATAGTTATTTTTAAGGCTGCCCTGGCCCATGGGAACTTTTCTTTGGTAGTATCAAAATCCGAACCATCCTTAACAAATTTTGCGGTGCCTTTAACCAAGAACCCGGTACCTTTATAAGATTTACCTTGAACCTCTCTGTTTGCGATAGTTAAAAGCACACTACTATTGTTTTCAATATTCTTTTCCGATTTATTCATTCTGCCAACGGGGATAAGAAAACAACCTTCACCTGTTATTTGTATATAACTGTTCCAGGAATTCACGGCATGGGGGCCATCTCGGCCTTCAGTTACTATTGTACATGCAGCATCCGGCGGAGTTGTTAATACTTCTAAAAGTTTTTTATCAATCATTATTTAATCACCTTTTCTTAGTATATAAATACTATTTTAACCTAAGGCAAGGGCCGTGCCCTGTTGCTACGAAGCTAGGGTCGTATTTTCTCAACGCTGTCTGCAGCTGAATTAGCAAATTAGGATCAGGTATTTGGGCTGATGATATATTATCTATTTCAGTCTTCCAATCGGAATCGACTACCTTACCACCGGATTCACCGAAGCGAATCATTATATCACTGCTAAAAAAGATGCCTCTCCTATTTTCTATGGCTAACAGACCTTCCCACAGATGCATTTCTGAGGGATAGCTTATGAACTCCAATTCAAAAGAATCTGAGACTAGTTTTTCGCCGGGTTTTTTAATAAGAGTATTTAACTTATAGCCAAATCCTATAAATTGCCTGGCTGTTACTTCAGGACATACCATCACAGCATCTGGGAAACGCTCTAATATAAGAGTTAATCCGCCGCATTCGTCCGATTCAAAATGAGAAACAAAAATATATTTTAACTTCTTTTTCCCAAGTTTCTCCTCTAACCACGGTATCAATGCTTCAGCTTGCTCAGCATTGCCCGTATGAAACAAAACTGGTTCGTCACCCATAAGTAAATATTGATGAAACGAAAGATTTATTTGATTTACATATGTGCTGTATTGATATAAATCATGTGTTATAGGCATCAAAATCACAACTCCTTTTATAACTATTTAAATCTAGTTTTCTACAATTATATAATATAAATACAACAATTGGGAAATGGTTTTTAAGTATAAAAATAATCCAAACAACAATCCTTAATTGATAAACTAAACGCATCCTAAAGTTATGAAAGTGGGCATACCCACTCTTACAATTTTTTATCATTTTTCCTCAAAATTAATATATCTTTACGGGATATTTTTTGATGGATGTTTTTATATCTAAGAATAAACATCTTACATGTGATGAATGATTGCAGATCGAGCATCAGCTTAATCAGAGTTCTTCTAATAAAAAATTACCTGTATTATCGGTAAAAGTTCCCCCACGTTTCAAGAGAAATTTGTAAGAGTGCAATTTCCAATAATAGGTCAACATCCTATGGAACCCCAAACCGTTGTATCTATAATTTTAATTGTTCCAGGCATTATTTATATCAGGATAAGCCCAATTGTGTAAGGTTAAGCAGAGCCTGCAGGTTTTGTAATGGTATATGTCTTGATTTTAAGGAAGATATTTATCAGAAGCTCCCTATGCCTCCTTATGTTTGTAACGGTTGTGAACATTAGCTATTGTACTTTAAGAAAAGTGCATTATCGTTATAGGAAAGGCAAGGAAGCATATCGCATGTATCTAACAGTAGCCAAAGAAGGGGTTAATATTTCAGAAGGCGAACTGTTGGATTTAGATATATTCATAAGTCCGTTGCTTCTGAAAGGACAATCTGTTCATCATATTGGTATCAATAACCCTAATGAATTCAATATCAGTGAAAAGCCTATTTATCGTTATGTTTCAGGCGGTTTATTAAAGCCAAAAACATTGATTTGCCTAGTGTTTGCTAGCTAAGACCCAGAAAATGTAAGCCTATTGATTATAAGTCTGGGAGAAAGAAGAATCTAATTTTTGGTATGGTTAATAACAAGATTGCATTGTTACATATATTTTATAGGAAAACTAATATGGTACCAAGAAATGAAATAGAGAAAGTAGAAAAGGAAATGAATGATTGATCAAATAGGAATCAAGGAAGTGATAAAATTGAAGAATTGGAATGATATTAAAAATACTAAAGGCTTTAGGCATAAAAAACGATTTAGTTTTTGATGAGAAAGCAGTATCAGCATAATAAATCAACTTTATTCGATTACTTATAATCTAAATGACTAGATAGAAATTGCCGGCAGTATTTGAAAAGTAAAAAGGCATCATCAATAAAAAAGCTATCTTTTAGCCTTACAAAATAGATATCCCGATAAATGTTAAAATTACGGATGTCTATTTTTACAAGGGATTTTTCTTGTAGTTCCTTTTGAACTGCGAATCTATAAATAAAAGTTATTCCTGCGTTATGTTTTATCAATTCTTTTATAGCAGTGATGCACCCTATAATCATAGTCTTTTTGAAATCTACAATGCTATAACCTTTTTCAGACAATATCATTTCTAAGTTATCGTACACTTCGGATGTTTCTAGGCGATAAATAAGTCTTTCACTTATCAAGTCACTAAAATCCACAGGTCCCTGTGAAAATGGATGCTTAGGGGAGCATACAGCAATAGTTTCCTCTCGAAAAAGATGGTCACATTTATAATCATTTGCGCGAAAACTAGCATCAGTAATGATAAAATCAATTTCTCCCAAATTAAGTTTATTAAAGGCTTCTTTATTCTCCGTAACTATCATTTTAACCTTTTCATATTTGGACTTACTTAGATATTTAGTCAATACTTTTGGAAGGATAAATTCACCTATAATTCTAGTTGTGGCAAATGATAGTTCGCTTGGTGATAAAATGCTAGACTCAAGAATCTTTTTTAAATTATTATTGCTTATATACATAGATGTGGCAAACTTCTCCAAGAGCTTACCCTGTTTGGTAATATATACAGTCTTGTCCTTATAGTAAACAAGTTTAGCGCCATATGTGCATTCAAGATACTTAATATGTTGAGAAACCGCAGGTTGAGTTATATGAAGATTAGTTGCCGTTTGTGTAAAGCTTCGCGTCTTGCATAATTCAAGGAATGAAAATATTTTTGAATCTAACATAAAATCCACTCCATTTATAAGTAAAATTAATAGCTTTATAACAATTTATAATTATATTTTATAGCAAAACTGTGATAAAATCAATTTAATAAGCAATTGGAACAAAAAAGAAACTTCATATCCTAGATATAATACAAATTTACTAGAAATAGCGTATAAATTGGTAGAATCTTTAATATTTCTGCAGGAGAAAACCTGAGGTATTGGCAAATATTACAATGAAGCGGATACTAATAGCCCTGCAGAATTTTTGGTATAATTATGTATTAAAACAACAAAGTGATTAAACAAATTGAAAGAATGGATATAGCAGATTAATAAAAATTACAGATAGGTAGGAGGTAAAATAGTGACAAAACGAATTTTATATATTAAGCCTACACATTATGCTGCTGCAAATGGGGAAATTCGGGATTATCTAGGTAAATATTGCGATTTGGATTCGCAAGTCGATGTAATCTGTATGCCGCGAGGGCCACAACATTTGGAGTATCTTTATTATCAAAGCATTGCCCAGTTAGAAATACTTAAAGCAGTAAAAAAAGCGGAAAAACATGGTTATGATGGAGCAATTATAGGTTGTTTTGATGATCCGGGGCTATATGAGGCACGGGAAATTTGTGAAACCATGTGTGTAGCCGGACCGGGGGAAGCTGCGATGGGTATTGCTTCAATGCTGGGTTACCGTTTTTCAATTATTGTGGGCCGTGAAAAGTGGATACCACAAATTCGTGATAATGTACGCAAATATGGTTACATGGGACGCTTGGCTTCTTGCGTCAGCTTAGATATGGGAGTACCGGACTTACAGCGTAATCATGCCGAAACTTCAAGGAGAATGAGGAATGCATGTAAGAAGGCAGTTATGGAGGACAAGGCTGAAGTTGTAATATTGGGTTGTACAATGAAATTTGGTTTCTTTGATGAGCTTCAAAAGGAATTCAAAATACCAGTGCTAGATGCTATGATATGCGGTCTTAAACAGGCGGAATATTTAGCAGATTTGAAGCAAAAAACGGGTTGGTATACAAGTAAGACAGGAGCCTTTGCCACACCGCCAAAAGAGGAAATCAAAGAATGGAATTTGGAGAAAGATTATGATTTAGGGGATATTTGGAGTTAAATCTTTCTATTAAATTTGCTGTTATACTGAGTTGGTTTAACTAGGTGATAAGTCCAATGAGGTATTACAAAATAAAAATAAAAAATTAGGAAGGAAGTGTTTTGCTTGAAAAAGAGGGGCAGGATTCTAACAATGATAATCGTTTTATGTCTGGCAATGTTGCTAAGCGCCTGTGGTAGTGGAGGCAATAGTGGTGATGTTAATAGTGGTGCTGGCGTAGATGTACCCGATGAAGTAAAAATGGTACGATACACGATGACGTTAACACCTACTTTAGACCCGGCTATTGGGTCGGATTACTCCAGTTGTGTTGCATTATTGAATCTTTATGATACATTGGTTTATCCAACGAAAGATGGTTCTGTAAAGCCTTGGGTCGCTACAGATTGGAGTGTTTCCGAGGACGGTTTGACTTGGGAGTTCAAACTTCGTGATGATGTAACATTTCATAGTGGCAATAAGCTTACAGCCCATGATGTCAAGTATTCAATGGACCGTGCCATTGCCATTGGAGAGGGTTTCGGTTTTCTATTCTATGGCACCGTAAAAGAAACTGTTGTCGTTGATGACCAGACTGTTCAATTCGTATGTAGTGAACCTTATGGTCCATTCCTTTCCATTATGACAAGGCTTTATATTGTTGATAGCAAATTATTAGATAATAATCTGGCTGATGGTTCCTACGGTGATAAAGGTGATTATGGCAGGAATTATTTACTTGACAAAGATGCAGGAAGCGGCGCCTATAAAGTAAAGGAATATCAGCAAAACATCCACCTCTGGGCTGAGCGTTATGCAGATTATTGGGGTGGCTTTCACGATAATAATCCCGATGAGTTCATTTGCATTGGTAATAATGAACCGGTAACGGTAAAAACAATGATGAGCCGTAAGGAATTAGAGATTGCCGATCACTATTTAGCATATGAAACCATAGCCTCTATGGGAGAACTCCCAGGTGTAAAAATAGGCATGGTTCCAATGTTAGGAAATGGCATGAGTCTTACTTTGAACAACCAATTACCACCTACGGACTGCGTACATTACAGACGCGCCATCGGTTATTTGATAGACTATGCTAATTTGATTGCAAGCGTTTATCCAGGTGCTGCGCAAGCCCACAGTATAATTCACCCCAGCTTGGAAGGCTATGTGGAAATGTTTGATTTCGAATACAATCTAGACAAAGCAAAAGATGAACTTGCACTTTCCAAATATGCCGATAAATTAGACGATTATCCAATGGAGCTAGCTTGGACGGCTGAAGTACCTTCAAATGAGAAACTGGCTCTTATGATTCAGTCCGCTGCACAACAAATAGGATTGCCTATTAATGTGCAAAAAGTTCAATGGGCAGCTTTAATCGAGCGTTCTGCTACCATAGATACTACACCCAATGCAGAGACTTTAATGCTTAGCCCCAGCACATTGGATGCCGGAACGACTTTTATGTCTTTTATTCGATCAAAAGAACATGGTACTTGGGAAAGTGTCAGTTGGGTTAATAATAAAGAAATTGATGCCATGATAGATGATGCCATCGCTACCATTGATGAGAAGGAACGCATTGAAAAGTATGAAAGAATTCAAAAAAAATTGGCTGATATAGTGCCATATATCCCGGTTACCGAATATGATGGCCAGCATGCTTATCAGGCTTCCTATATAGAATGGGATGGTACTGATCCAGAATTGGCAGTGCCGCTTATGGGTTACGGTTATGATATGCGCGGTATTCGCGTTTATCTCGAACGAAAAGCTCAGTAGCTTTTAGGTGGATAAACTCGGGGGTTTAAAATAAGCCCCCGGGCTTATATCAAGATGCTCCACAAATGCTTAGGAGGGAAACAAGTGACATCTATATTTGAAAGTATCATTAAGCGCCTAGCATGGGCGATTGTCGTTCTATTTGGTTTATCATTTATAATATTTACTATATCCCATGTTGTTCCGGGAGATGTAGCCCGTCTAGCCCTGGGTCCTCGGGCTGATGAAGCTGTCGTGGAGCGATATAGAGAGGAACATCACTTGAACGATTCATTGCCCCGGCAATATGCATATTGGCTAGGCAATGTAATAAAAGGGGACTTCGGAACCTCTATTATTACCCGGCGTGCTGTGGTAAAGGATATCCGGGATTTTGCTCCCGCCACTATAGAATTAGTTTTATGGGCGGGATTGCCGCCAATGATCTTATCTTTGCTTTTGGGCTCTTTGGGGGCAATGTACAAAAACCGGTGGCCTGATTATCTTATAAGGGTTTCTGGTTACTTTTCCGTCGCAACTCCAACCTTTGTTTTTGCGGTCTTTTTCCTTTTATTTTTTGGTTATTGGTCCAATATTATACCCAGTATCGGAGGCAGATTAAGCTATGGATTTAATGTGCCAGCTATAACTGGCTTAATGATTCCGGATGCACTTTTGGCCGGTAATTTAGGCGCAGCTTGGGACGCTTTTTTGCATTTGTTGTTTCCGGCTGCATCGCTAGCTTTAGGAAATATTATGCAGGAAGCTCGCATAACTCGTTCAAATATGCTTGACAACACCGGCAAAGATTATATTACTATGATTACCTCACAAGGTGTGCCAAAAGGCCTAGTTAATCGCAAGTTCTTGCTGAAACCTTCAATGATTTCAACCGTTTCTGTAATGGGGTTGGATTTTGCCGCCCTGTTTGGTAATGCCTTTCTAGTTGAGACTATTTTTAATTGGCCTGGATTATCACGCTATGCAATGACCGCCATGATGCAAAAGGATATAAACGCCATTTGTGCTGTGGTTATGATATTGGGAGTGGTATTTATTACTGTAAATATTTTAGTCGATATTGTGGTGCTGATTTTAGACCCCAGAGTCCGACAAAAAAGAACTAGTTAGGAGGGATGACGATGGAATTATTAAAACGCGCCTGGTACCGTTTTTCGGAGAGTAAGATTTCAATCTTGGGTTTTGCTATTGTATTATTATTCTTTTTTATGGCCTTTTTTGGCAAGACGCTAGCACCTTATCCCGAACATGGCGGTGCTTATTACAATTTCGAACAAATGAATAGGTCCCCCTGTAAAGAGTTCTTACTGGGGACTGATTTTATCGGCCGTGATATATTAAGCAGGCTTATGATTAGCATCCGCAATACACTATTAATGTCTATTCTTGTTCTGTCCATTGCTACACCTATTGGCTTTTTGGTGGGTGTAGTGGCAGGTTATTACCGCGGTACATTACTAGATACACTTTTGATGCGTATTACGGATATTTTTCTTTCTATTCCGCCGCTGGTCTTGGCACTTGCCATTGCGGCTGTTTTAAAACCTACACTTATGAATTCCATGTTAGCCATTACGGTAATGTGGTGGCCCTGGTATGCGCGCCTGGTTTATGGCGTGGCGTCTTCTTTAAAAACAGAAAATTATATTGTCTACGCTCAGTTAACAGGGGCGAATATATTTCATATCATATTCAAAGAAATATTACCTAACTGTATTTCCCCTATACTGACTAAGATGACTTTAGATATCGGCTATGTAATAGTAATGGGAGCAACTTTGAGCTTTGCCGGCCTGGGTGAACAACCTCCGGCACCAGCCTTGGGAAACATGATTGCCGATGGTGTCAAATATATGCCGGAACAATGGTGGTTGGCAATTTTCCCTGCATTGACAATTACCATAATTGTATTAGGATTCAATCTCTTTGGTGATGGCATCAGCAATCTATTTAGTACGGAGGAGAGTTAATGGATAATGTAAACAATGTACTCGAAGTTAAAAATCTTTCCATTGATTTTAAAGTATATGGCAAAATCAGTCATGTCCTAAATGATGTGAATTTTACCGTAAAAAAAGGTCAGCGGGTAGGCATAGTTGGAGAAAGTGGCTGCGGTAAAACTACTACCTTAAAAGCCATCCTCAATGTATTGCCGGTAAATTCCGTTATAAAAAGCGGAGAGATCTTCTTTGAAGGTCAGGATGTTTTAAAGATGAGTGCAGATAAACTTATGCAAATGCGACGCACAGGTGCTGGAATGGTATTTCAGGACCCTAGTTCTGCTTTGAATCCTGTTTTCACTATAGAACAACAAATCATGACTGCTTTGAAATACGCTTATAATGAAAAAGCATCAACAGTTGTGCTACGAAAAAAGGCCATAGAAGCTTTGAATAATGTTGTGCTACCAGACCCGGAACGTATTTTGGATAGCTATCCTTTCCAGCTCTCAGGAGGCATGAAACAGCGGGTATGTATTGCCATGACATTGGCTGCGTCACGCAAACTGCTCCTGGCAGATGAGCCGGGGACTGCATTAGATGTTACCATCCAGGATCAGATTTTACGCTTGATTAATAATCTGGTAGCCGAAAGTACACTATCTGTTATTATGGTGTCCCATTCACTGGGTGTTATTCGGGAATCTACCTCCTTTGTCAATATAATGTATGGCGGCACTATTGTGGAAAGCGGCGATACCAAGGAGGTATTTAGAAACACCCGTCATCCCTATACAAAGCTTTTGTTTGAATGTCTGCCGAAATTGACAGGGGAGGGGATAGCAGAAGGAGTTCCCGGACGAATTCCCGATTATATAAACCCACCGGCCGGATGCCGTTTTTCGCCCCGATGTCCTTATGCAAAAGAAATTTGCCATCAGAAGAAACCGAATATGGAAGAGGTATCTTTAGGTCATCGGGTAGCATGTTATTGTGCAAATGAGGTGATATAATGGCTGATAAAATACTAGAAATACGCGGGTTAAAAAAATATTTTCCCCTTAAGAGTGGTCAGATGGTAAAAGCTGTAGATGATGTGGATCTAAAAATAATGGAAGGGGAAACACTTGGCCTAGTAGGTGAAAGCGGTTCTGGCAAAAGCACTATAGCTTATATGGTTATTGGTATGTATGATGCCACGGAAGGAACCATGATTTATAAAGGTGATGATTTGACCAAGAAGGGTATACGTCGTACATTAAAGCAAAAAGGGGATATACAAATAGTTTTCCAAGACCCCGGTTCATCCCTTAACCCGAGGCGTACAGTCGGTAAAAGTCTAGAGGTACCTCTTGGTATTCACTCCGAGATGAATAAGGCAGATCGTGCAAAGCGTGCTGTGGAATTGCTTGAACTGGTAGGTTTGCCTAGTGAATTTATTGATAGCTATCCAAGAGCACTTGGTGGTGGTGAAAGGCAACTGATCTCTGTTGCCCGCGCCTTGGCGACTAATCCTTCATTTATAATATTGGACGAACCTACTTCAGCGCTTGATGTTTCCATACAGGCCAAAGTGATTCGTAAGCTAATGGAATTACAGGACGAATTGAATCTTTCATATTTATTCATTACACATGATTTGAGCTTAATGCGAAATGTGGCGGATCGAATTGCCATTTTATATTTAGGCAGACTTTGCGAATTAGCACCGGCAGCGGATTTTTTTGAGCGTCCCATGCATCCTTATACTCAAATGTTGTTATCATCTATACCAGTGGCGACGGATGCGGAAGAAGAGTTAAAGCCAGAGAAAATAATTTCTCAAGGTGAGATTCCTAGCCCAGTTAATGTACCACCGGGATGTGCTTTTCATACTCGTTGCAGGGATTGCATGGCCATATGCAAACGAGAAAAACCTGTTATGCGTGAATTACTACCGGGACATAATGTATGCTGCCATAAATTTAATGATCAACCAGAAATAAGAAAATAAGCTACAATGGAGGAGATACTATGGATTATAAAATAGGTATTGAGATGCGCGATGAATATAAATTTTTTGAATTAGCCAAAGGTGCTATGAAATTGGTACGTGATGTTATGTTGATAAAACCCGGAGAAGATGTTGTAATCACTTGGGACTCCACGACTGATCGACGTGTAGTTAATGCTACGGCACAAGCCATATACCTGTGTGATGCTATACCTACCGTGATTTATTTTCCTACTTGCAAAGAGTTTTATGGAGAGCCTTACCGTCCCGTAGGAGGAGCTATAGCTAATTGTGATGTATGGATTGAATTTGCCTATGCCAGCAATATGCATAGTGAAGCTTACCGTATGGCAGTAGATAAAAATGGTGCGCGTTATATTTGTTTGACAGGTATGGATACAGAAATGATGGTCAATACAATTGCTAAAGTGAATTATGATAAGGTTGTAGAATTTGGGGAATACATCACCAAGCGCTTTTCTCAAGTGGATGATATAATAATACAATCCAAAAATGGTACTGAGCTCAAAGCAAATCAGAAAGGCCGAAAAGTGCGACATTCTGGTCAAAAAGCAACCCAAAAAGGATATCCTGTGATGCTATGTGGTCAAGTAAGTTGGTGCCCAATCGAGGAAACAATAGAAGGAACCTTGGTATTTGACGGTTCATTATATCCGCCTGAAGAGCTGGGAATACTACAAAATAATGTAGTATTGACCTTTAAAGAAGGCCGCATTGTTGACTTTGCAGGTCAGGGTGAAGATTATATGGTATTTAAAAATTGGATTGAGTCTTTTAATGACCCCAATATGTACCGATTGGCTCATTATTCCATGGGATTTAATCCAGGTGTTACGCGCTCTACTGGTCGCATAGTCGAAGATGAGCGGGTATTTGGCTGTATGGAGTTTGGCATTGGTAGTCAGGGTGTGAAAATAGGCGGCTCATTCTGGAATGCTGCCGGGCATACAGACGGTACTCTTCTTAAACCTACAATAATACTGGATGGGCAGGTGTTTGAAGAAGACGGTATCTACATGGACAAAAAGGCCCGCGAATTCTGTAGCGAATTAGGGGTAGATGGTTATTAATGAGGTGATAATATGCAAAGCAAATTAAGCGCTTGGATTGACGAGCATTTCGATCAATTAATCTCATCCTTGCAGGTTCTGATGCTTATAGATAGCAGTTTAGATGAAGAACGTGCCTCACCTGGTGCACCTTTTGGACCTGGCTGTAGACAAGCACTAAATTTTTTTCTCGAAGAGGGAAAGCGGCTGGGTTTTGATTATAAAGATTTAGATGGTTACGCCGGCTATGTTAAGTTTGGTCCAAAGGATAAGGGTATAATCGGTGTGTTGACTCATTTGGATGTTGTTCCTGCTATTTCTGATGGATGGGTTTACCCCCCCTTTGACGCTGTAATAAAAAACGGTAAGCTTTATGGGCGGGGCAGTGAGGATGACAAAGGCCCGCTAGTGGCTGCATTATATGCTATGAAAGCCCTAAAAGAATCCGGATTGCCAATTAATAAGGAAATCCGTCTAATTGCTGGATGTGATGAAGAAACAGGAAGCAGATGCATCAAACATTATTTGGATAAGGAAGGACAATTTGAGTGTGGATTTTCCCCGGATGGTCTATTCCCCATATATAACGCAGAAAAGGGTATTGCAAGGTTTTCCATCAGCAAATCATTTGATACAAAGGCTAGTATTATAAGGCAAATAGGCGGTGGAACGAAGCTAAATATGGTGCCTGATAGGGCACAGGCAACAGTAAACAGTGATATGCTTCCGCAATTACAAACAATCATTAAAGAATTGAATTTAAAAAATGATATTTCTCTAAAGAAAACAGACGAAGGGCTACTAGTGCAAGTGCATGGTGTTACAGTACATTCTATGGAACCGGAAAAGGGTAAGAATGCATTGCTTCTTCTTCTAAGAGTCTTGGCTAATCTAGAGAAATCCGGTGACGATGCCTTACAAACAATAAAATATCTTTCTCGAATTAGCGGATTGGAAAGCTATGGTTCTGATATGGGCATTGCTGTAAGTGATGAAATCTCCGGGCCTTTAACTATAAATCTAGCAATAATTGATATAGTTGATAGACAGTTAACCATTAAATATGACATACGCTATCCAGTGACCCATGATTGGGAAATATTATTGGCGCAACTGGAAAAGACAGCCGGAAATGGGGGGTTTGATTTTAAATTACTCCAGCATAAAAAACCTCTTTATGTACCGGCAGATACACCTTTTATAAAATCATTAGCGAAGGCTTATGAGGAAATAGTAGGTGATAAAGCGGAGTTACTTTCAATGGGTGGTGGGACTTATTGCCGTTTTGTGGAGGATACTGTTTCTTATGGGCCAGTTTTACCCGGACGTCCTTTTACGGCACATCAGGATAATGAGTTTATTGAACTGGAAGATTTACTCTTAGCTACTAAAATATATGCTCGGGCGCTTTACCTATTATCTCGATAAAGTGCATAGTAAAGGAGGTGGTTTTATGGCAAAAGATAGGTTGCATGTTGCTGTGGCACAGATGATTGTGGATGATTACAACCAAAACGCTAATAAGCAAAAAGCCTTTGATTTGGTTACACAAATTTGTGAAGAGCATCCAAAAATAGAACTAATCCTGTTTCCGGAGTTGGCATTGGATGGATATGATTTTAATCATATCAGCAAATTTAAAATAGAGTTTTTTAAAGAAATGAAAGATTTTTGGGCTGGTCTGGCGAGGAGGCATAACTGCAATATAATTGCTGGGTTGACGGAATATGAGGATGATAAGTACTATAATAGTGCCATTTGTTGGGATACGGAGGGGCGAAAAAAAGCAGTATACAGGAAAAACCACTTGGTGCCATATAACGAGACAAATTTTTTTACACCTGGCGAAGAAATGGTAATTACAAATATACAAGATTGGCGTGTAGGGATAACTATTTGTGCCGATGTAGGTTTTCCAGAACAATACCGTAAAATGGCTATTGACGGAGTGGACTTATTTACCGTGTCTAATGACTGGGTTGCTTCGTATGAATATATTTGGATGCGCTGTGCCCAAGGCAGGGCAGCGGAAAATATGTGTTATTTGATTGCTTCCGATCGCTATGGGCCTGGACCTGAAACTGCAATGGCCGGACACTCTTTGATTATTGATCCACGGGGAGATATTATTCAATTGATTGTGGATGGGAGCGGTTATCGCTATGGGGTGTTGGACAAAGCTAAGATTGCCGCCGCAAAGAAAGGGGTTTATTGGACAGAAGCTTTTATGAACAGGCCTGATTTATATAAAAAACCTATTAATCATCAGTGTTAATGAATGCGGAAATTATAGATATTAAATGGAGGGAAGTGTTATGACAATACATTTGAATTATGAATTGGCACGTGCCGCCCAGACCGTTGTGTTGGATTTGGGTTGTGTAAAACCTGGTGAAAGCGTTGCCATTACGGCTGACACCATTACTGACGAGAATGTAATCGAAGCCGTTGCCTGTGCGGCTTTTTCAGCAGGAGCTCTTCCACTGGTATTGCGTTATCCAACACCTGATGGTGTTGGTAAGGCTGCAGATAAGGATATACCTTATAAAGCAATTGGTGCAGCAATCGGCAATTGTGATGTATGGTTGGAGTTTGGTTGCAATTGGATTTTATATTCTACAGCACAGGAAATCGCCCTATCAATAAACAAGGATTTAAGACATGTTTGTTTGACTGGCATGGATACAGATATGATGTATCGATTAATTGGAGATATGGATTTTGCTTTGTTGGCTGATTTCCAAGAGAGAGTATTGGATATGACAAAAGCAGCTAAGCATGTAAGAATCACAAATCCCGGAGGCACAGATGTGGAGTTTGAAAATGATCCGGACACACCGTATTACAATGAGATGGGTATTGCAGATAAGCCCGGCAGCGCTTATTTAGCCGGACAGATTTGTTGGTTTCCTAAAAACGAAACAATAAATGGCATTATTGCTTTCGATGGTTCTATTACGCCTCCTTGCGGTATAGTTGCTGAACCGGTACTTTTACATATTGAGAAAGGATATGTGAAAAATGTGACAGGAGGTCATCATGCCGAACAATTTGCCAATTGGCTAGCAAGCTTTAATGATTCCCTTATGTATCGCATGGCACATGTATGTTATGGTTTTCATCCAAAGGCCAAACTATGCGGTAATTGCGTAGAAGACGAACGTATTTGGGGCTCAACGGAATGGGGTTTGGGATACTTACCAGCAGCTGATGCACCACCTGATGGAATTAATGCGGCCTCTCATACAGATGGCATTACCCTTAATTCTTCTGTTTGGTTGGATGGAGTGCAATTGCTAGACCAAGGTGTGGTGGTCCATCCTGATCTTGTAGAGCCGGCTAAAAAAATAAAAGATAAATAGTTTTCATTAAAAGGGGCGGAATTACTCTACCGCCCCTTTTAAACGAGGAGGCAAGATGATGATTGAATATGATTGTAGCATTATAGAAGAAGCTGTATTGCGTATGTTAACTGTTAATATGGGTTTAAAGAATAAAGAAAAGATATTATTTATAACTGATGCACCAAAATTGGCAGAATGGCATGGAGGTTATGATATTATAAGTGATATGGTGCTTAGGGGGTTGATGGCTCGAAAAGCCTATGATATAGCAAAAGAAGCATTTAAAAATAACCAAGTCGACTTTTTAATATACTCTGCTACCGGGGCCCATGGTATGGAACCACCATCCGAAGTAGCAGAATGCATGCGTAGTTATGATGTCATTATTATCATTACAAATTATTCTTTATCTCATACCAATGCCAGAAGTGATGCCTGTGTCAAGGGTGCACGTATAGCAAGTTGTGCTAACCTTGATATTGATATGCTATATCCAGGTGGAGTTGTGGATACCGATTATTTTGCCATTCGGGCAAAGTCTAAGCACATTGCGGGACTCTTAACAGATGCTAATGAAGCGCACATAATTACACCTCAAGGTACAAATATTCGTTTCAGTTTAAAAGGCCGGCAGGGTTATGCCGATGACGGTTTTTATACTGAATCGGGTGCATGGGGCAACCTTCCGGGAGGAGAGGCTTATATAGCACCGCTTGAGGGAACGGGAGAGGGTAAAATTGTTGTACCTGCAGGTTGGGCATATAATCTAACAAAGGACATTGTCTTTTATGTAGAAAAAGGTGGACTTCAATTTATTGAAGGAGGTGGTGAATTAGGTAATTTTTATCGCGATTTTTTGTTAGGCCCCAATAGTCCGAGGCCTCGTCGTAATCTTGCTGAATTGGGTATTGGCACTAATGATAAAGCTAAAAAAGCTGACAATGTATTGGAAGCGGAAAAAATCGACACCACCGTACATTTAGCTTTCGGAGATAATGCTCATATGGGAGGTACTGTAGAAGCTGATTTTCATGATGACTTTGTATTGCCTCAGCCTGACCTTTATCTAGATGGTAAATTAGTGATGAAAGCAGGTCAATTGCTTGATTAAGAACGGAGGTATACTGAATGGATTATGAACGAATAATGAAACTTATTATGGAGAGGCGCAGTATACGGCGTTTTAATGAAAAGAAGGTAGAGCGAAAACAATTAAAGATATTGGTAGAAGCGGCTACATGGGCACCTAGTGGAAGCAATGCCCAAGCTTGGCAGTTTATCGTGCTAGATGATGAAGTCAAACTGAAACGCCTTACGGCTTTTTTACCTGGTATCACACAATGTCCCGCAGCAATGATTTGCCTCTGTGTGGATTATAAACGCGAAATTGAACGGGCTGGAAAATTGGGAAAGGAAGTTCTTGGTATAATGGATATATCAATGGCTGCTCAAAATATAATGCTTACTGCCACATCAATGCAGTTAGGCAGCTGTGCAATTCGCGGATTTAGCGAAGAAGTGGTAGCGATGGCACTGAATTTGCCCAAGAATGTGAAACCGGAACTTATTGTCATTATAGGTTATTCGGAACAACCTATAAGAATACCAAACAGGAAATCCCTTGAAGAAGTTTTGCATTGGCAGAAATATAACAGCAAAAGTGAGGTTAATAATGAGTAAGGAAGAACAACTTTATGATCTATTGGCTTATATTGCTTCAGCATCGAAAGAAATGTATATGGATCCTCAGATATATGCGCCCCTTAGGCTCTTAACTGTTATGCTCCGCCTGATTGAGATGCTGAAGGAGGAAAAAGAATTAGACCAAGATTTTCTAAAAGAATTAAAACAGATGATAGAGGATAACCAATTTTTGCTTTCAAGAGATGGAGAAAAGTTTGAAGAGTTCCTTGATAAACTAGTTATAAAAATCGCGTTAAAAAATTTCGATGACTTTTAGATGCAGCTAGATGCTTAATATTATAAAAATCTAATTTTTATGGATGGTAGGCAGATTCTATAAAAATTATTAAATAAATAAACAGGATTATAGATAAATAGGCAATGCATGTTTATCTATAATCCTTTATTAAATGGAGTAGGTTTCCCCACAGATTCCCTAATAGCACGAAGTCTAGCTTTGCGATAGTTAAAAGCACACTATTATTGTTTTCAATATTATTTTCTGTTTTATTCATTCTGCCAACGGGGATAAGTAAACAACCTTCATCTGTTATTTGTATATAACTGTTCCAGGAATTCACGGCATGGGGAACATCCCGGCCTTCAGTTACTATTGTACATGCAGCATCCGGCGGAGTTGTTAATACTTCTAAAAGTTTTTTATCAATCATTATTTAATCACCTCTACTTAATATATAAATACTATTTTAACCTAAGGCAAGGACCGTGCCCTGTTGCTACAAAGCTAGGGTCGTATTTTCTCAGTGCTGTCTGCAGCTGAATTAGTAAATTAGGATCAGGTATTTGGGTTGATGATGTATTATCTATTTCAGTCTTCCAATCGGAATCGACTACATTACCACCGGATTCACCGAAGCGAATCATTATATCACTGCTGAAAAAAATACCTCTTTTATTCTCTATGGCTAATAGACCTTCACATAAATGCATTTCTGAGGGATAGCTTATGAACTCCAGTTCAAATGAATCGGAGACCAGTTTTTCGCCCGGTTTTTTAACAAGAGTATTTAACTTGTAGCCAAATCCTATAAATTGCCTGGCAGTCACTTCAGGGCATACCATCACAGCATCGGGGAAACGCTCTAATATAAGAGTTAATCCGCCGCATTCGTCCGATTCAAAATGAGAAACAAAAATATATTTTAACTTCTTTTTCCCAAGTTTCTCCTCTAACCACGGTATCAATGCTTCAGCTTGCTCAGCATTGCCCGTATGAAACAAAACTGGTTCGTCACCCATAAGTAAATATTGATGAAACGAAAGATTTATTTGATTTACATATGTGCTGTATTGATATAAATCATGTGTTATAGGCATCAAAATCACAACTCCTTTTATAACTATTTAAATCTAGTTTTCTACAATTATACGATATAAATGCAACAATTGGGAAATGGTTTTTAAGTATAAAAATAATCCAAACAACAATGGTTTAGAATATTCTTAAAAATATGCAGGATTCCCCCAAATTCATGTCAAATTATACAAATATAGTCCGAAAATATCAAAAATATCCATAACCTGACCATGATATTATACATGCAAGAATTATGGAAGCGGGAGGGTTCTTATGAGGGATGTTTCACAAATTGAAAGACAGCTATATATTCTATCGTTATTGTCTGAAAGTGCACAAGGCTATAGGATAAGCGAACTTGAAAAGAAATTGAATATGATAGGCATAGATGTAAGCAGGAGAACATTGGAAAGGGATATAGACTTTTTATCTACCGGTAATTTTTTTGTTGCTGAAGAAAAAAGAAACGGCAAAAATTATTATATGGCGAAAAAATTCGGAGTAGATAACATAACTTTTTCACCTTCGGAACTCATATCGTTTCATTTCATAAAAGAACTTCTAAATTCATATTCCATGTTGGATATAGGATGT
>CAZMPR010000007.1:0-20384 GCA_964568265.1 uncultured Clostridiaceae bacterium
TAAGGGATTTCCTCCCCCCTATAACACCGGATACAATGCAAAACAGGCTTGTGAGTATAATGGAATACAATATATAAGCATACTGTATCTTTATTGATATCAAAGGTATATTAAAATACAGTATAAAAACTTCCGTAAGAACCTTAGACAGCAAAAGCCCCAAAATAATTCCTAAAAAGGCTCCTGCCACACCTATCATTAAAGAATATTTAATATAATGGAAAATCACTTTTGTATTGCCATAGCCCAACGCCTTTAAAACGCCTATGGTCATTCTGTCATTGCTCACTATCCTGGATAGCAAAATGGCTATTATCAACCCAGCAACAGCTAAAAAAAGCAAAGGCAAAGCCGCAGAAATTTTCTCGAAGCCTTCTAATTTTTCAGCAAGCACTCTGTTGCTTATTTGATTTTCTCTTTTTATCACCTTTTTAACGCCGTATTTGGCAAAGGTCTTTTCCAAGGCTTCCAATACATCATCTATCTCAGATTCATCTTTTAAAGTAATCTGCACCTCGTTATAATAACCTTTTTCTCCGTAAATCCCCCGGGCAAACTCTTCACTTACAAAGGCAACGCCAAATTTCCCCGATGCGGGCATTAAGGATTGTTCGTTTTCCATTAAATATACGTATTCAGGGCTATAAGCTAAGCCGGAAACTTTCATATTATGCAGCCTTCCGTTAATATATGGTGTTATCGTTTGCCCTTTTTCTATTTTTCTGTCCAAAGCAAATTGCTTTAAAAGTATAAGGTTGTCGCCTTTTAAATCCGCTTCAACTTCTTCGGGTATATAAATACTGTTTATACTTGCCTTGCTGCTTTTCATGGAAATAAGGCGGATTAGCACCTTTTCTTCTTTATTACCGGTTTCGAGGGGCACATCAATGCTTATTCTGCCCAAGGCGCCCTTAACACCTTTAACGGATTTAATCTCCTTGATACCGTTTTCTGAAATCTTCGAAAACTCTGCCTGTATATGAGAAAAGTTTGTTTCATTATAAAAATCATCAACGGAATTTTTAATATTAACGGTGGCGGTGGAAAAACAGATAAAAATACTTAAGGCGATTATAACGATTACGGTTACGGAAATAAATTGACCCTTGGAGTGCTTTATCATTCGAAAAAGCCTTTTATCAAGTTTCTTCATCACCATTCAATCCTTTCAGGAGAGACAGGTTCATGGTTTACCTTGTTTTCAACAATGCTGCCGCTGCTCATTTTTATAATCCTGTCACCCATGCCACCGATAGCCATGTTATGGCTTATTATTACCACCGTTTTTTTGAAATCCTTATTAATTTTATATAGTAAAGAAAGTATCATTATGCCTGTTTTGTAATCCAGGGCGCCTGTAGGCTCATCGCATAATATCAAAAGGGGATTCTTAGCCACTGCCCTGGCTATCGCAACCCTTCGCTGCTCTCCGCCGCTTAATTGGGAGGGGAAATGATCCTTTCGCTCCCATAGTCCCACTTCTTTAATAATACTATCTATATTTAAAGGGTTTTTACACAGCTCCGTCGCCAATTCCACGTTTTCTTTTGCGGTTAGATTGGACATTAAATTATAGAATTGAAAAACAAAGCCCACGCTATTTCTCCGATAAGCTGTGAGCTTCCTGTCATTATATTTTGTTATCTCCTCATTAGCCACAAATACTTTGCCTTCATCCGCCGAATCCATCCCGCCGATAATATTAAGCAATGTACTTTTACCCGAACCGCTAGGCCCGAGTATCACGGCGAATTCTCCTTCATAGATATCAAGGCTGACATCGTTTAAGGCCTTTACCTCCACTTCGCCCATTCTGTAGCTCTTTTTTATATTGACTGCCTCAATGATTTTATTCATTATTCTCTCCTTGGAATTCTATTTGGCGATATTCGGATATAATCCTTTTCTATATTCTATCATACATATTCCCGGACAAGTATGTTTTATTCGTCGGTTTTATATTCATCCAACCTGCCATCAACACTTTTTAAGCATTAGATATAAAAAAGACCGGGGGGTTATCCCGATCTTGTTATTTAACATTGAAATACAATTTCTAATTGGATATTTATAATTTAGTTTTATCGGTTCCTGTAGCAAAAGTGGCCCAGATTATTTTATCTGGGTCTCTATGATTTGTTGTTTTATTGAACTAATTTACGATTGCTCTTGTACTATATTAATTTTATACATTATATTTTTCTCTTATACTTTTTATTGAAGAATCAGCGTCAAGGATCTTTCCAGATTTTATTTCTTCTTCAGCAGCCATAAGCTTGTCATATACATCAAGCATAGACATTTTTTCTTTATATACTTCCATACTCATAATAACCATATCACCGTAGCCATTTTTAGTAATGTAAATGGGTTCATCAGATTCTTTACACATTTTTGATATTTCACTTGTGTTTTTTAAATCCCTAATTGGAATAATCTGAGTCATGGTTTTCAACTCCCCTCGTGGTATTATTGTGCTATAATTATACCACACTAACAATACTTTCATTATTTAAATGTTTTGTAAACCAATAAGATATTAGATGACTTTTGCTATCAATTGAATAAAGTTAAAGTAATTACCGTTTTCAGCTTTCATCATCTCTATATCCCCCTTAACAACGGGATGGTATGTGGTAAGCCATTCATCCCATGCTTGCTTGCAGCAAGCCATCTCACGGATGTCTGTTATTTCAATGCCATTTTCCCCGCTCCAAAGCTTTTTCCACCAGTCAATAGAGTGAATGGTTCTTGCTACATCATCATTCCAAAAGGGCTGCATTTCCGCAGGAACATTTTCCCCAAACTCATATTTAAGTCCGGGAATCGCCACGGCGATATAACCGCCGCTTTTTACAAAGGGAATGAGTGATGACAGCATTTCCGGCGTATCACCGAAATAGTGGTAAGCGTCTACACTAAATAGCATGTCAAAATATCTGTTTGCGAAAGGCAATCCTTTGGTGGCATCTACATAAATCGGAACAGCTTTATCATCAATGCCGATGGATTGGAACCGCTCATAGTTTTCAGTTGGTGAAATCCAAAGATCGGCGGCAAAAACGGATGCGCCGTATTTCTTCACCAGCAACAGTGTAGAAAGGCCACAACCGCAGCCCAGGTCAAGAATTCGCATGTTCTCATTGATATTTAGGTATGACGCTAATTCTTCGGATACCCGCATGGCGTTGGGTCCCATCATTGTAGTTTTTAAAAACTCCATATTGTTATTTTCTGAATTAAATTGATTTGTAAATGTATACATAATATACTTCCTTTCCGTTTTTGGCCTTTACAGAAAGAAAATAAAAAGCACAGTATTACTACTGCACCACAAATTACATCATTATAAAAATGAATGTCCTTTCAGTCTGTAAGGCAGTTTTGGCAACACAAACAAAAGCAGCATAACTGCTTATCTTATGTTATTAACATTAATCCTTACAGAATGACCGACATCAACACACCACTCTTTCCTTAAATTTACTATATCACGGCGTTGTGATTTGTGCAAATATAATTTTTTTTGGCCGGAAAGCAGCAATAAAAAGGGGCAGCCTTAGCCACCCCTCTTATCTTCTAATTTCTTCTACTACGTTTTTTGTGCCAGAATATAGCCCGGTAGCTGCTAAACCAAAATAAACACCTTGTAAAACACCTTTTTTAATATCACCTTCGTTTCCGTATAATATTCCTAAAACGATGCCGATAATGATGCTCGTTATTGGTGCAAATCTGTCTTTCAGTCCAATTCTTTTCAGAACTTCCACTATTCCGACTATTACCGGTATAAAAGCTGCGCCTGCATATTCTTCCATTTTTATTTACACCTCCTTTATAAACACTCCGTGGGATAAGGGTCTGCTTGAATATAGACCTTTGCCGTCTTTGTAGTTTAATTGTGAACTTCCGCCACCATCCAAAAATATGGCACCGTCTAAACCTAAGCCTAATACTCTTGTCCTGAATTCCAGCATAGAACAATGAGAGTCTGTTACAAAAAGCATTATCCTATCTTTTTTATAGCCTATACCTGTATGAGCAGTTATACGCAAAATGTCTTCAGCAATTTGCTCTTCTGCCGGATTATAATACGGTATCAAACTCCCGCCGCCTATGCACCACTTAAACGGTTTTGATAGTTCTTTGAGATTATTTATCCGCTTTATTTCTATCGTACCATCCTCGCTGTAGACAATTGTTCCTCGTTTATATCCTTTCGGACTGTTTTGATGGCTATTAGGACCTATAGGTTTGTTGTTGTTTCCGGCTAAGCCCCATATACTTGAGGAATTAGCTGCGTTAGGAGTATCCTGCCAGGTACCGTTTATACCATAGATACCAAACTGCCTAAGGGTTTTGCCGGGTAAAGCAGCTACATAAGCATTACTTGGTATGGTTTCAATTACCTTCAGTTTACTTGTTTCGTAATACTCTGTCAGAGGTTTCACTATAATTTCCGGCACTGACGGTTTTTCTAACTCCGCCTCTATTATAAAACCGTTAAATCCAGCCTTTTTTAGGTTTTGTAACAAAGCTTCTGCATTAGTTTTAGAGCTAAAGGTTCCTACTTGCACACTATATAATTTAGTCATTTCCCGTACCGGTACGGGTATTGAGGTATGGTTGTATTCTACTTTTGCTTGTTTCGATATGCCTTTAACAAGTGCTGTAACAATATCTGATTCTCTCATTTTCAGTACATTTGCATCGTCTGTCTTCGTAATAATAAATACTTTTGGCATTATATTTTCCCTCCCAAATATATATTCTTTTATTCATAGGTACTGCCTTCCTACACCTGGTAACCCTCTCTGCCACTCTCCGAGCCGCATTCCTGTGCTTTAATATCAACCTTGATTCCTCCTATACCTACCCTGATATAGTTTATGTCCAACCTTACCTCTCCGACACTTATACCTTCCTTCGCCATGTCTTTTTGCACAATATTTTATAGTTCAAGTGTCCAAACCTACACCCGATACTTCTGCCAATATTCCAAACATCACCCCTATTCCGATATGTTGCACCCTATTTCAATGCATCTTTTGTATTTTTTAATGAAAACTAATAGGAGCCTGTTTTCACAAGCCCCTAATGTTAATGACTTTATTCTGTTTTCCTTTTTAAACCCTGATACTGTTTTTGCAACTTCCGCTTACATTCCCCGTTTAATAAATCACTATAAGCCGAACCGTTTTCCATAAATGCCATATACATACCGCTGCCTACAGTATACCCCTCGCCTGCATTTGCCCACCTAAAGGGCAGGGAGAAGTTTCCCTTATCTCTCTTACCTGCAGCGGTTTTCAAGTCCTGGAAAAAATTATGAGGATAAGCTATTGAGAAAAAACTCTAAGCATTATACTTATCCAGTACATATCCCGCAATATTACTGGCATGGTCTGATACCCTCTCTAAATTACTGATTACATCCAAAAAAACTATCCCGGCTCCTGTACTGCACAGCATCTTATTCAGTCTATCTATGTGGCTTGCACGGTTTTTCTCCTCAAGCCTATCCACTTCATCTTCTAATACAAGTACCCGCCTTGCCATTTTTTCGTCAGTGATACGATACGCTTCTAAAGAAGTTCGAAATACATCGTCGCATATACTAAACATCTCGGTCAACTCTGCAATTGCCTGAGGTGTAAAACCCAGATTATTGTCAAATTTAAATTGAGCCAGCTCTGTTATATTCTCGACATGATCCCCTACTCTTTCTATATCCCCTATAACATACAGCATTATATCCACATCCTGGCGCAGCTCTTCTGCCAAAGGTGCATTTGAAAGAAGTACAAGATAATCTGTTATCTCTCTATGTATCTTATTGATGGATTTCTCCCGTGCAAATATCTCATCTATACCCGCTATTTTGTCTTCAATCAGCGCCATCTTACATGCTGCAAGATTCTTTAAGACCAGATTTCCCATCCTGTTGGTCTCCAATCCTGCTAAACCTAATGCTATTGAAGGAGTTTCTATAATTCGTTTATCCAGATATTTCGACTCAATCATATCTGCACTGTCTTCACCGGGAACTAAAAGTTCTGCCGCCTTCACTATCCAAGTACTGAAGGGATAGAGAATAATAGTATTAACTATGTTAAATGTTGAATGTGCATTTGCAATCTGCCTCACTGCATCTCCCGGGGTCAGTTTAATCACTAAAGCTTCTATAGGATATCTGAGAAGTGTCATAAAAAGGATTGTACCAATTACTTTCATAAGGAAATGGATAACTGCAGCCTTCTTTGCCGCTCTATTTGTGCCGATACTTGATAAAAGTGCAGTAGTAGTCGTACCAATGTTTTCTCCAAACAATATAGGGAAGGCCATGTTCATATTCACCAGCCCCTGCCCTGCCAACGCCTGCAGCATACCTACCGATGCAGAGCTGGACTGAACTATTGTGGTAAGGCCAAGACCTGCTAACATCCCCATTACAGGATTTCTCAGTCCGGTCATGATTTTTATAAATCCGGGTAAATCCGCAAGGGGTTTCAGCCCGTCACCCATCATATCCATACCGATAAACAAAATACCAAATCCAATTAAAACCTCGGAATAAGTCTTAGCCTTTTTGTTCTTAGCCACTATCCATATAGCAACACCCGCTGCAACCGCCAGAGGCGCATAATCCGTAAGTTTAAAGGCTATCAGTTGTGCAGTTATAGTAGTACCTATATTTGCCCCCATGATCACCCCGATAGCCTGAGGTAATGTCATTATACCGGCATTCACAAATCCAACCACCATTACTGTAGTAGCACTGCTGCTTTGGATAAGCATAGTAACAAGTGTTCCAACCAAAATTCCTTTAAATCTATTGGTTGTCAATGCTTCTACCATCTTTTTCAATCTATTGCCAGCGGCTTTTTCCAAGCCTGAACCCATTATGTTCATCCCGTACAAAAATAGACCCAATCCTCCCATTATAGGAAGTGCCAAATCCATAATGATATCCTCTCCTTTGATAGCAAATCACTGTATATATTAGCATATTTTATCACTTTTTGTACATAAATATAGTTTTTGAAGTTAAGACACTTACTACTTAAATTTATATTTTTCCTGAAGATAAATAATCTATTATTACAGATTTAAATACTATTTTGCCCTTAATATGACTTTATATTGATATGAATACAACATGTATGATATAGAAATAGAAATGAAGCAGCTTAAAACTTATAAGATTCGCTCTTTCTTTCTGGTATTAATACCTTGAGCCTATTTATAATCTTTATAAACATATCTTTATCCAGTACATAATTTACTGTCAACGTTAAAAATCCGCACCACAGCGAAACTCTTATTGCCCATAAAACCCACAGAATCAAACCATCCTCGGGAATAACTATCCAAGATACAAAAGGAATATACGCGAGAGCCGTGATTATAAATATACGGCTTACTTTTATCATCGTATTTTTCAAAGTGATGGGTAAAACAAATCTATTCACTAATAAGACTAATCCGGCTACTTTATAAAGTGTAGAAATTATCATCGCTATTAACATACCGGAGATTCCATAAGGCTTAACAAATATAAAGGATATAATCAAAAGCAGTACTACCTGTATTATGTTTATTCTGCGGGTTTTTGTATATAAGCCGGCTGCATTTATCATCACAGTGTAAGGAATATTTATATTATATAAAATGCCCCATACAACAAATAATCCGCCATAAAATATATTGGCGTATACTATATCCGTAACCCCTTTTGTATAAGCAGCAACAAACGAAGTTATAAGTATCAATGTGCAAGAAGATAAAAATGCCGTTATACAATATATTGAAAATTCAAATTGTCTGTGGGCTTCTTTCAGGACACCGTACTCTTTTTTTGCTATTACATTACCGAAGGATGCGGAAACGCCTGATGTAAAGATAGAAATAATAGCTATAAGACCCTGAGAAACAAGGTTATAAACTGAATAAACACTGGCTGTTTTAAGAGAGCATAATATTGATATTATTATAACAGGCGCTGACAGACATATAGTCGTACTAAGCTGAAATCCAAGCACATCCCACCTGTTTTTTAAATAAACACCTTGTGAGGGCTGATTGTATCTGATAAAGAGATATTCCTTTTTGACAAATAGATGCAGCATATATGTCCTTAGGCTCAAAGACACAATAGCTATTGCCCGGACAAAAACGATATAGGCTTTTCTCTTTACAAGTAAAATAGTTAATACAAAGCTTAGCAGCAAAGCTATAATTGAAACAATTGATATGACATATTCTCTTTGATCTGCAGTTAGCAATACCCTATATTTCGCCATGGTATAAAAGTCCAAAGCACCGTAAGCCCCTATAACTAATACTAAAAGAAAAATTGTACTGAAATTTATACTGCTCTTTCTGATAAGAAAAGGGTAAATTATGGCTAAACAAGCTACCATTAAGAAATATAGTCCGCTTACTTTTATATAAGATCTTTTCGCCACACTTACAATATTGTTGATTTCATGCTCATCATGCATAGCAAGAGGTTTAAACAATGCATAGGTTAATGCGGTACCGAGCCCCGCCTCCGCATATCTGAAATATGTGACGAATTCCAGTATCGTAGCAATAAGACCGTTTACTTCCGAACCGTATGTTGTAAGGTACAGCCTTGGCAGTATCAAACCGATAAGCAACGTAGTGATCGATAATAATGCCGCGGTGCTGGAATTATATATAAATTTCTTTGTCCTCACTGGCATGACCGCCTTTACAATTCTCTAAATATTCGTCCATGATTTTTTCACCTAATTCTATCGTTGTAATAAATTCAACATCAGGCCATGCTGCCATTATTTTATGGAGTAAATTTGACAACATTCTTAAATTCCTATCCCTATTTCCTTCATGAATAAATCCAATGTAATTAAGACGGTGGGTGCAAATCGTAGCGGGTTTGCCTTTTTTAAAAGCCTCCGAAATATCAAGGAGACAACTGTCTACCCAATCAATACTCTCGTTCATGGCGGGTTCAAAATCACAGTTTCTTATCAAGTATATTTGGTTATTCCCATTTAGTTGACCACAGTAGTGATATTTTTTGCCGAAATGCTTTGTTCCTTTGTTTTGCTTAGGAATTTTTTGCACAATATTGCCTTGAATATATTGTATGCCGCTGCGGGATAATTCATATTCCAGTTCTCCGCCCCATATATTGCAAGGCGCTATAAATGATTTAGAGTCATACCCAAATATATTTCTAAAAAGCATAGCCCCTTGTTTCATGATTTCGTTAATTGCATTGGATTCACTGCCGGTTTCGTAGTTGCATGCATCCATATATCCGTATTTGTTATCTGGGCTGAATGAATTGCCTATTCCGATCATTTTGTTATTGAATGCAATTATTGCATCATTCTTTTTTTCCATAAGGCTCTTGAGCCAGCGTGCTATATTTATATGTTCTCTGCAATGGAATTGGGGAAAAAACACCTTTTCATCCATACCTTGTTTCCATATTTCAAAAGAATTCTCGTGTCTTGGATAAGATTTCAATGTTTCAGTAAAAAGTTCATAGTTATAAGAGCAAAATTTCGAGGCCTCAATCTTTTTAAAGTCGGGGTTTGCGACAACACAGTTAGCGGTTATAACCGGATTTTTACCCTTATAATCCCTGTGCTTAGATAATACCTCAAATAAGAAGGAAAGATCCGCCTCGCTGGCTAAGGAATCATATTTGGTAAATGGATTATGGCTTATAATATCACCGGATTTTAAAAGATAATCATATGTCTTTTTTGACGGGACGCGAATCCCGCCCCAATCGTCGGACTCTAATATGATATACTTTTTATTTGTACGCCAGCCGAATGTATTTACCAGGCTTCTGCTCAGCCTACGCCTGTATAATCGTAGGCTCCTTTTACTATAGAAGCACATCCCATTAATTCGCTCAATTTTATATTTCATATACAACAAACTCCGGTTTTCTTTCTTTTTCAGGCGGGGGTATCATATAATCCCCATACAATTTCCTTAGACACAAATCCCATTTTCCCGGCGCGTGATATTTCTCTCCCTCAAATTCAAGCAGCGCAGGTGTTTCAAAAATCTTCTTATCCATAATTTCTTTCTTATACCCATATTTACCGACAGTTGAACAGACATTTAGGGTGCTTTTTGAATTATATTCTTTCATAACTTTAACCCTGAGGTTTTGTAAAAGCTTTAGCGGTATCGGATACATTATAAACTTTAATACTTTTTTACCTATCTCTTTTAGAAATAAAGTCCCATTGCTATAGATAATGCATGATTTATAAAAAATTAGTATATCTATCAGTAAGAGATTTCTTTCATGTTTTTTCCTCAACTTTTCATTATCAGGACTATTATCAAGAGGAAAAATATCTATATAAGCACCTTTATGAAATTTAAGATGTTCAGTATATTTATCGTATAGATATGTTCCGTTTATACAAATTCTTGTAAGGGCTGGCAGAAATCCCGGATCGGTATGATAATTCTGTAAAAAATATTTATGTGATAACTCTGAGGAACAAACTTCTGCAAATTTATCATAATCTTTACGCATCATAACTATATCCATATCGCAATCCCAAGGTATGAACCCTTTATGCCTCACTGCCCCTATCAGTGTTCCGTAGCACATAAAGTACATAATGTTATGCTTCTTGCATATTCTGTCAATTTCCTTGAATGCCTCAAATTCAATAAGCTGTAATGCCCGTAGATCGATTTCCTTCATAATATGACTCCCCTTTTACGATATATCCATCTGTAGCATTGTCAGCCATATCCGTCAAGTAATTCTTTGCGACTAAAAAAAATAATATGAAATAAAAAAACTCACTGAAATAAAGTATATCAAGCGCCATCCAAGGTAAAAATATGGCACATGCCAATATTGATACTGCCACCCATTTAGAGAAACTGGCCTTATTTTCTGTCGGAAATTTTGAACTTATTCCAGTCCACCATCCTGCCATTATAATACATCCCACTAAGCCAACCTGATATACAGACTGAATGACGGTATTGTGCGCATTATTAGTCTGAAGAAGAATCCTGACCTGATCATCAGATAACCCGACCCCAAAACATAATTTATCCACATTAGAAAAAAGGTAATTGGCATATGTTGCCATCAATTTGTTCCTGTCAGTTGTTAAAGAACTTAAGTCTGTAACTGATCTAAACCTGAATAAATAGGAGTTCAAAGTATCCGAATAAAATCCATCTCCGACCATTTTGGGTAAAATTATTATTAATAATATAATTATTATGATTGTATAAGGAATATTACGTCTCACTATAAAAAAATGAATCATCCAAAGTAAATACATTAATACAAAACAAATAAAAAACATTTTTGATATGGACAGCATACCAAAATAAAGCAGCGCAACGATTGCCAGAGTTCCAAAAAGTGTCTTCTTCCTTTTATATCCGGTCATTATTAATAGTGCGGCGATTGCCACAAGAATCTGTGCTGAATAATAATTCGGATCCCCATAAAAACCGCTGAGACGGGTTAATTGCATTCTTTCCCACTCGTATACACTTATATAATAAAGCATATGAGGAAACCTCATAAGTATTCTTGAGGCTATGCAAGCAGATAATATGCCCGAAGTCAAATACAATGTGCACTTCTCAAAAGATATATCTTTTTTATATAAATCAACGTATATCGGTATAAAAAACATCATCATTATAAAAGAAATATACGAAGTGCAAAGAGTTAGACCATTAAGAAATTTTACCAATAACGTATATGCAGTAAAAAGCAGAGGAAGAACAATATGTGTAGATGTGTATTTTTGTTTTACTTCTAACCCTTCATAAAAAATCATAAAAAAGACAGCCGGTGCTATGAGTGAATGGAATGTAAAAGTATCAGGTTTAAACTTTAAAACCGAGGACCAAGGCAGATAAAACAGCATAAGAGGCAAGAAGTAACCCCTTGGGCTAAGTAACACTATGAATGAAAACATAAAAAGAGCACCCCAAACTATAATGCTGCTTTTAATCGCGTGTCCTATAGATAGAATGAATACATTGGACAATGTAATGAGAAAAATGATTTGAGCCTTATTCTTATCTTTTTTCATCTCTAAAGTGCTCCTCTCCCATTAGCTTTCTAAATTGCAACACTGCATTATCATCGTTGTAATCCCGGAGGGATAAATATTCTCTGCATTCTGCTAAACTACGGGGATTGTTCAGGATACTTATTAATGCATTGTATATGCCCTTTTCACTGTTTTCACATATGAAGCCTTCTTTGTTATTTATTATCATTTCCTCAGACGAAACAGTTTCAGTAGTTAAAACAGGTACCTTAAGACATTTCGCTTCGTTTATTACTATAGGAGCCGCTTCGTGAAATGAGGGTAATAGAAACAAATCCGCATTTTTTAAATATCTGTATGGGTTTGATTGGCTGCCATATAAATGAATATATTCACCGCCATTGATATTTTTAATATTTAAAAGTATTGTAGATTTTAGAACTCCGTCACCTACTATGTGCCATTTAACTTTATATCCGGACTTTTTTAGGCGCTGAACCACTCTGATGCCCCTTTGAATGCCCTTTTCTTCGCTGAGTCGTGCCACCGTTACCAAATGTGTGTAATCTTTTTCGTATACTACCGGGTTTTCGCCCGCAAGACGGGTAATTTCAGAATAATTGATACAATTCTGCACACAAAAAGTTTTTGATTCTGTTTCCGGCACTGCCGTTATAAAGCTCTGCCTGCAACCCTCTGAAACAGTTACTACTTTATCAAATTGCTTATAATTCTCTCTGTTTTTTTTAGTATTTCCTCCGTATTTTAAGAAATCGCAGTGTAAAAAACCTATCTTAACAGGAGCATTTACTCTATACAAAACAAATTCATTGCAACCTCCATAAAACCGCCTTTCTCTGTCACACTGTAAAAAAGATATGGCAACATCGTATCCGTTTAACTTCCTCTCCATCAAAGTCAACATATGTATCGGAAAATGGTTGCTTATAACCCTGGCATACGTTGCTGCAATACCCCTCAGCATATAATAAAACAAACCCAATTGTTTTGCCTTGACCTGTGACATTCCTAAGACTTTTAATGGTGAAACGGCTTCAATAACCCGTACCTCTTTAGAAATCTCATACTTGTATTCCCCATCGTTATAAAATAAAAACAAATCAATATCATAATCATGTTTTATCTCGTGTAATAGATTTATGAGGGCTTTTTGCACCCCGCCTACTATAAGATTATTGTTTACAATCAGAATTTTTTTCTTTTTTTTATTCATATGACACACGACTTCCAAGATGATTCTTCATGCTGAATTTTATCTTGTTTATGTGCCAAAACATTTTTGCGGCAAAATCTTTCAGCCAGAATAATCCGGGAATGTTAGAATAGTGTGCCATGAAATATGATGTGGGACTGCATCCGAATTTTAACTTCCAATCCCCGCCGCCACCGTAGTCAAATATTTTTACCCCTTTATTTTTCCAATATTTTATAGTTTGCCAAACTAATACTTCATTTGGCTTATATTCATTCCTATATCTTATATAGCTTGGATTGCCAATAACAATAGTGATATTACCAAATCCTATAGATAAAAACGAGGCAATACAAACACCTTCAGGGTTTATTACTCTAAGGCAATGAATCATGTTTTTTTTATTTAATTCTTCCACCATGACTTCTATACGTTTTTTATCATAAGAAGGACTCAGTCCCCGGTTTTTAAATGATTCCACAAGTTGTTTCCAGTAAATATCAACATATTCCTGTGAGCAATCTGACTCTATATGACATCCTGTTTTATTAAACTTCCTTATTTTTGCTTTTACATCTCTATGAAATCCGGCATAGATTTCCTCTTCTGATAATGTAAGATCGGTTTTGAAACTCTCTATTTTTTGGTACCTGATTTTATTTTTATTTAATACTTCATTGTCAAAATATTCATTGCATATTTGGAGATATATACAATGGTACTTCTTAGAAAAGTATTTTATTACATATGGGAGTATATCAATTGCTTTTTCCCTATCATATATATCGAAACCCATGAAGTGAGTATTCCAACCGTTAAAAGGGCTGCCCAATATTTTTATGAATCCGGCTACAGTAACCAAACCTCCTGTAAAGTATCCTAAAAACTGCTCATTTTCATATATTTCAATGATTTTTATTTTTGTGTTCCTATGAGTGCGCTCGATAAAGTTTAACCACTCAACTGTGGTATAAACAGTTTTCATTTCAAAGGCATTATATTTTTCTTCATCAATGTTTTTCATATCAACTTCCAAAAACTTATACATATCTATTCTCCTTATTCGCTCATAAATAGTTTTCTATACATCCGCTCCATCAGCCATATAGCATCCAACTTCAGATTAGCAGCCATTGGAATATGGGCATTTCTTCTTCTATTTGCATGAATATAATCCAACACCTCTCCGACAGACGCAAACCAACCATTTTTACCGGCTAAATATTTCATGTTTTCCACGAATCTGCCGGACAGCCGACCGCTTTCGTCCACAAAGCCATAGGCAAAATGAGTGTACAAGATGCAGCATCCTCCTACATCGGATAAATGATCTATGTTCTTTTTACATGTGATATCGCAGAAAGTATTTACATTATTACCGTTACTTGCGCTAAACCAAAGATTTGAATACTTCTCCTTCTTTTTCTCAATATAGGGCATGTATCTGTCATATTTTATAGTGTCTATACCGCTAAAAACCCTGTTTCTTATGTATTTTATTTTTTCTTTACAGGCATCACCCCAAAAATAGTCACTTAATTCTTCATCACCATGATATGTTTTATCTCTTGATGTAAATGATTTATATAAAATACCAAAGGGCAAAGTGAACCTTTTTTTACCCCAATACATGCTGTCCGGATTATAACCGTGATTAATATGTATTTTTGGATAATACCCTATAATATCATTGAATACTTCGAGTGAATCCAAGACCTCTTTTCGTGTATAATTGCCAGAGCCTGCCCCATGAAAAGCTATTTCAAACCCTTTATCTCGGAGCCATAGTATAAAATTCATATAATCCTCGTCCAAAAGGCACTGCCCCTTAAACATGTCTTTAGGAGGATAAACCCAAACTGTTTTTGTTGCCTTTATTTCCAAAGATACCAACAGATCATACACCGGCTTGATATTATCTGTTGTCGCACCATCTGTATCATCTATAATTGTAAACGCAAACCTTTTATTATTCGGCCACACATGAACCATATTTGATTTGCCTCCACTCTTTATATGTAATGTCCTTTTTATAAGCCTTCATCCCACTTATCATTAATTTCAATATTTTAATACAACTGAGCTTTAAATTATGCCTAAACTTAAACATATAAAAAAATGCCCCTAAGTATTTAAGTATAGGAAAAGAGGCAGAAAGCCATGCGCCGTGATCAAACAGGTACTTTTCGTTATGGCCTGCAAACCAGGTTGAGGTTACATTTTCCACATCTGCAATTTTTTCCGGAAAGGCGTATATTTTTAACCCTTTTTTCATGATATCACGCAAAAATAATGAATCTTCACCGGATGAGTATTTTGTTCCGCCTCCAAAAAGTAATGAAAACCAAACATTATTTCTTATTATACTCTCTCTTCGAAAGGCAATATTTGGTGCACCGTATCTTATAAAATTATATAACCTTACCCTGTGAATTTTTTTAATCTGTTCCGGATCTGCCCGTTCCTCATTTAGGTTATTAACATTAAAAATAATTACATCCGCTTCAGGTATTTTTTCAAAAGCTTTTATAATAACTTTTTCATAATCTTCTACATATACAACATCATCGTCACTCAGTAAACAGATATCCGCGGAAGAATATATCAAAGCTATGTTTCTATTCATACCTACTCCTTTTTTAGCAGTCGTGATCATTTTGACTGCTTTTCCGTTTATCTGTTCTTCAATATATTCCGTTCTATCGGCTTGGTTTGCTAAAACTGCATCGGTTTGTATGTTCATTTGTCTGTATTTGAATAAATCATTTTGTTTCATTGTGGCCACTAAGACTTCAACCCTATTCAACATTAACGCCCCTTTATATCATTTTTTATCTTATGTCAGTTTATTTCTATAATGTTTAATTGTTATGACATAGTTTATTTCTTATCGCCTTTAAGGGTATTCCAAACTTAAACATCCCCAAAAAGGCACCTGCAGCCCATGATAAATGTATAATAACAATACAAAGAGACAGCAAAAAAATACTATAAATGCTATGTAACTCTTTCATTCCAAAGCCTATGCTGCAGCAAACAACTGTTGTTAAATACGCCAGGACTGATATAACCATAAAGTAAAGGATTACCGTATTAATTTTATTAAAACCGGCAAGAAAGGCTAATAAGAATGATAACAATAAAGCTATTGCGAAAATAACCATCATATGTGAGTTTCTCAATGCTTCAGGGTGCTCATTGGCAGTTTTGATTCTCCAATACCCAAAGTTGAAGTATTGTCTGCATAACGATAAAAAAGAATTGCGCGGATAATAGAATAGCTTTATATCGGGGTCAATGATTATCTTGCCTTTAATTTCTCTTTTAAGCCTCATATTCAGCTCTGTATCTTCATTAACTTTCCAATCCTCATTCCAACCCTTAATCCTCACTAAATCTTTTTTCCGCCATGCACCTGGAAAAACTGTTTCCGCCTCTATTAATTCATTTGTATATCTGAATTTTGCATCCCCAACACCGATAGGCGAACTTACTGCAACTGCGATTATCTGTGACATATAGTCATAACCCTTGGCTCTGGCCACACCTCCGATGTTCATAATTTCTTCGTTTTCTAAATACTTAACTATTTTTTTTATATAATTTTTTTCATATATGCTATGGGCATCCAACCTTATAATTATTTCTCCCCTTGATGCATCAAGTCCGATATTCAGCGCATAGCTTTGTAATTTATTTTCATTATGAAATAATTTCAAATCAAGAGGGTGGTTCTTAATAAATTTTTCAATAATATCTATTGTCTCGTCTTTTGAACCGCCGTCAACTATTATTGTTTCAATAAACTGCGGCGGGTAGGACTGCTCTGTTATACACTCTAAAAGTTCTTTTATAAAAGTTGCCTCATTGTATACCGGTATTATAATGCTTACACTTTTACACACTTATGCTCTTCCCCTTTTTGTTCTTTCGGATATCATAAGTTTTTTGCCAACCTTATGGAATAATAGAATGCCTTTTATAGTTTTGTAACGGTTAAGCTTCGCATGTACCATTAACTGCCAAACAATATTATCTGGCGCCATTACCGGAAAGTATAACTGCAACTGTCATAAGTATAATTTTTAAATCTAACATCAGACTCATTTCACATATATACATTAAATCAAGTTTTAATTTCTGCTCCGGGGTCAGTTCATAACCCCCATTTACCTGTGCTAACCCCGTGAGTCCGGGTTTAACACATAACCTGTATATAAAGCCGGGTATTTCCTCATTAAATTTTTCGGTAAAGAATGGCCTTTCCGGCCTTGGGCCCACTATGCTCATTTCTCCGTTTATTATGTTTATAAACTGCGGTAATTCGTCTATTCTTGTTCTTCTGATAAACCTTCCAACCTTCGTGATTCTTTTGTCTTCCTGTTCTGCCCACATCGGACCGTTTTTTTCTGCATCAACATACATTGACCTCAGCTTATATATATAAAACACTTGTCCATCCCTGCCATTACGTTCTTGTTTAAAAATAACCGGCCCGCCGGATTCCAGTTTTATAAGTATACCGAATAAAATTATAATTGGAAGGCACATTACCATGCCTATTAAGGCAAGAACAATATCCAGTACTCTTTTTATCATTTGATTATATACGGCTTTTCCTGCCAAAATATAACTTCTTGCGATAAAGTCATCATAATTTATACTGCTTAAAGCTTCGTTTGACATGTATATCCCCCTAAGTAAGTATTTCTCACCGGGTTCCCTAAAAGATCATAACAGAAATATATTAATATCTATGAAACAGACATGCATAATATACCTGATGTTTTTTGTGCATTTTCAAGTTTATCATCTGTTTCCATCAGGCTGCTTTTTCTCCAATACCAACACGCATATATTACGCCTATTTGAAACACGAAGTTTTATTATGTATACAAAATCAAATATTATAACCCTGTAATAAACAGACAATAATTCATCACTTTAGTGATTTTTTTATGGAGGTATACATATAATCTTTTAGCGCAATACAAATAAATAAGCCAAAAGATGGAGGTCATAAATATATGGATTTAACTGCGTATTTAAATGTTTTAAGAAAAAAGCTTTGGACCCTTATCTTTGTCACCTTTTTTGCAACGCTGACGAGTGCAATTCTTAGCATATTTTTCATATCACCTGTATATGAAACCAAAGCATCCTTTATTATTGGACGAGTCTCTCCCGGTCGAGAAGGCAGATTAGGTTATGAAGAGGTTTTAGTGTACGAAAAGTTAATAAAAACATATGTTGAGCTGGCAAAAAGCCAACCGGTAATCAGTGATACAATAGTTAAATCGGGTTACGATTTAACTCCAGCAAAGTTAGCGGACAGCATTAGTCTATCCCAAAAGGCGGATACACAGATATTGCATGTTTCAATAAAAGATACTGACATTTATAGGGCAGTCAATATTGCAAATGCATTTACCGATGCTTTTATCGAACAGGTACATGTTTTCACAGATTCATCAGATATAAAGATATTAAACCGTGCAACCATGCCGACAAAGCCAATTAAACCTAATATCCCTCTCAATATTGCAGCGGCATTTTTTATAAGTCTTATGTTTGCAGTAGGCTTTATTTTGCTAAGAGAACATCTTAGCGATACTTTAAAAAATGAAGAAGATATCAAGAAAAATATTTCAATAAGAGTATTGTCAAGCATACCATATATCCGCGGTAAAAATAGATTTATATTAAAAGATAATAACTCTATAGTGTACGAAACTTTTCGGACTCTGCGGACAGGTATCAGGAAAATATGTATCCAAAAAAAAATAAAAACAATTACTATTACCGGGTCCATACCCGGTGAAGGCAGAAGTGCAATTACGGTAAACTTAGGTATTATCATGGCTCATGCGGGTTATAAGGTATTAATAATTGACGGCAACTTTAGAAACCCTTATATTCATACTCAGTTTAACTTATCAAATGCCACAGGGTTTGCTAATATGCTTGAAGCCTTACCTTCTTTTGGCGACTGTATACTTAAAACGGAATTTGAAAACCTATATTTAATTACAGTGGGCCCTAAACCGGCAAACCCATCTGAACTATTGGCTAATAGTGTTTTGTCTGATATTCTTGAAGGCTTAAAAAACCGATTTGATTATATTCTCGTAGATACTCCTCCTATTTTAGTCGTCAGTGATGCCTCCCAAATTGCTTCCGTCACAGATGGTACAATCCTTGTGATCTCTTCCGGCAAAACACGCATTCAGCAAGGCTTAAAAGCAAAGGAGCTGCTGATAGGAGCAGGCGCTAATATCATCGGAGCAATAAATAACAAGTCAAAGGACTACAACGAATGCTATCGTTATCGTTTTTATTATATGGATAAAAAGAAATGAGGGTTCAAATCCCTTACGCTTCCAAAAAAATAATACCGCTTACCGCGGTATGATTTTTTGGTGCGCCCAGAGGGATTTGAACCCCCGGCCAACAGATTCGAAGTCTGCGACTCTATCCAGCTGAGCTATGGGCGCATAAAATAATAAAAATTCAGATCAAAAGGGTTCTGAATTTTTAGCTGCTATTAACTTGGAGCGGGAGACGAGATTCGAACTCGCGACTTTCACCTTGGCAAGGTGACACTCTACCACTGAGTTACACCCGCAGTTTTGGCTGATTAATTGGTGCGGGATAAGGGACTTGAACCCCCACGTCGTAGACACTAGATCCTAAGTCTAGCGCGTCTGCCAGTTCCGCCAATCCCGCATATTAAATTTTAAACATCTATTGTTAACTCCGCCATCCTATCAAATAAATTGGCTGGGGTGGCTGGATTCGAACCAACGGAATGCCAGAGTCAAAGTCTGGTGCCTTACCCCTTGGCTACACCCCAGCATTGCAGAAAAAAATGGGGTGGATAATCGGAGTTGAACCGACGGCCTCCAGAGCCACAATCTGGCGCTCTAACCAACTGAGCTATATCCACCATAATGGTGCGCCTGAAGGGAGTCGAACCCCTGGCTCACGGATTAGAAGTCCGTTGCTCTATCCAACTGAGCTACAGGCGCATGCTTGGAGCGGGTGAAGAGAATCGAACTCTCGCGATCAGCTTGGAAGGCTGACGTTCTACCATTGAACTACACCCGCTT
>CAZMPR010000008.1:0-19935 GCA_964568265.1 uncultured Clostridiaceae bacterium
ACAACAAATAAACCCTAAAAAGGGCAGTGCTTAAAAACTAAATTACATGAATATATGGTACATATTTTTACCTCGCTCTCATTTCTTATTATAATAGCACTTTTTTATCGTACTTTCAAGATTAGCAAAGACTATATGTACATTTATAACATAAAAAAAATTTTCCTCAAGGCTTAAATATCTATTAACATTTATGTTCAATTGACAATTTCAGCCTTGTTTTTTGCTAAATTTTCTCTCCATTCAAGTCTCTCCTTAGTTGTTACTTCTTTATAGACATACCAATTCTTTCAGCAACTTTCCTTGAAGCCGTATTGTTCGGCAGTATTTGCGCCGTAATTTCATTTAGATGCAAAATATTAAAAGCATATTCACAAGCTTTCAGCTAAATACCGTTGATCCTCATACCTTCCTACTTATTCGGTTGCTATCAAGATTCAATTATTATCTTGATAGCAGATTATATATTACCTGTGCCATCTCAGCCCTGGTAGTTGTACTCATCGGATAGAGTTTGCCTCCGCTTCCGCTTATAATATTTGCTTCGGCCATAATTGTCATAGCTTCCTTAGCCCAAGGTGCAATATCTTCCGCATCCCCGTAATTTGATAAAAGTATATCTTTATTCTCTTTTATTCCTCTTTTCTTTAGGCTTTTTAGTGCATTATATAATAGAGCAGCCATTTCTTGACGGGTGATTTCCTTATCGGGCGCAAACATATTAAACCCAACTCCTCCGGATATCCCCAACTTCTTCGCTTTAGATAAATAACCGGTATAATAGGTGTTTCCGGCATCCGCAAAATTATCTGTAGGGCTTGTGTCGGGGGCTATGTCATAGGCCTTCATAAGCATTACTATAAACTGACCTCTGCTTAGCCTTGCTTCGGGACTGAAATAGCCGTCTCCGGTACCTGCGGTTATCTCTCTTGCGGCAATAAAGCTTACTGCTTTGTTATACCATGCACTCTCACCCACATCCTTGAATTTTACTTTGTTATACCCGATAATAAATTTTGAGAAGTGTTTTGTTTTAAAATTCACTGTGCCGGTGACCGGGTCATAGATACAATCTCTTACGATTTCCAAGTTACCTTCTGCATTGATGTAATACATAACGATAGCATCTGTATCCTCACTTTCCTCGGGTATATAAGGTATTGATACCGATACATTCCCTCCAAAATGTGAAATAGTCTTATCTCCGCTTTTTACATTGAATTCAAACACCGGTCTGTCCCCAACCGATTGCTGTGCTTCCTGGGAAAGAGAAGATGTTTCCACTTTGGATACAGTGACTTTCAAGTCACCCGTCTCTTCCTCTGAAAGGCTGCTAAGTGTATCTCTGTCAAAAGCTATAGAAGCAATAGGCGTTGATATTTTCAGTGTGCCAATACCGTCCATAGCAGCCTCGTTGAAAGCATCCTTTGGAATCACTGTTTCTGCATAATCAACATCTGTTGGCGCCTCAACCTTAATTTCTACACTGGCTGGTGTGTTTATCCCCAATCTTTCGGCTTCTTCAATCGCTTTATCAATAGCCTCAAAGAATTGTTTTTCGCCTACTACGACTGTTGCTTTACCTTCACTGTCTAATACGGCTTTAACCGTTGCAATTACATATGCTTCATTATCATAAGTCTTTATTTCAATGGTTTCTCCAAGGTTATTACCTTCACCTTCTTTATTGCCAATAGGCGGTTCTTTTTTACCGTTTGTCGATCCGCCCCCTCCGCCTTTATCATGATCCGAATCTGGCTTTGGTATATTTTCAAACTCCGCTGTTACCGTCACATTTGCCGCGGGCATGATGAAGCCTGTTCCGCTTATAACATGGTCTTCCGTGCCGTCGTTGTATTTAAGACTCCCCGCCTTCAACCGCTTGCCCGAATCCGGTGTGATAGCCAGCGTTATATTTTCTCCGGCTTCCGCTATAGCTGGGGAGGCTGTGATGGTGCCTCCTGCAATTGTGCCTATACGCACTTTATAGAAAGCCTCGTTTATTTCATATATTGTCAGCATATTTATATTGTTATCCAATATAGTCTCATCCTCATTTTTAATTAAATGAGGCGAATTTTCTTCTTCCGGCTTAGATATATCTACCGTGGCTATTAGATCTGCCTTCCCGTTATCATATACATCGCCCCCCGGGCTCCAAAGATAGGTTACCTCCGCAACCTTTCCCGCCTCTAAGGCACCTGCATCAAGATTATCAATGAGCTCTAAGCTTCCCTTACCATCCCCATATAATAATGATATAACGGTGCCGGGCACATCAACCATGGAGACATTGGTTATCTTGGTAGTAACAATATATTTCCCATCCTCTAAAGGCACACAATCCAAGGCGGTGAGCTCCAAATCAGGTCTCAGGATTAATAAACTTGCGGTATTATCCGTTCTCATTGCATCATCTATTTCTTTGTCCGGATCCACCACAACATATATTCCTTCTGCCGGCATAACCTCAGGAACCTCCCACTGAATTGTAACTACGGTACTCTCCCCCGGCACCAATGGCTTTTCTATAATATTTTCGCCTATCTTTCGTCCTCCCTTTAAGGGATCTCCCTCATAGAAGGCAACTTTTGCGGAGGTCTCGGTGAAGCTACCGTTGTTTTTAATGTCGCCACTGATTTCTGTCAGCCCGCCCGGGAAAGGATTATCTTCTGATAATGTGACCCCATCTTCGAGGACTGCAAGGTCGTGAACCAAAGATTTCGCTGTCATCCTAAGATCGGCTTTGTTGCTCATGGTCGGGTAGACAAGCCCATCTGCGGGATTCACTTTGTCTTCTATTATATCCCTGTTATATACCGTTATCAGCTCGTTTCCGACAAAAGTCGCGCTGGGAGAGCGGTTGGTGGAATAATCCTCCGTAAGCCGGATTTCTTTGCTCCATAACTTATTTACCCCATCATAGATAATTTCATACAAATCCGTACCGTTTCCTCCGGCGGTTGCCGGGCCTATCAACGCCAAAGTATCATCGCCGTTCACTGCCATGGTAAATGTATTTTGAATGATGGAATCGGAAGCTGCAACCTTTACATCTTGGGAATCATCTGCATCATCCATATAAACTATACTGCCGTTTTGCTCCCACGCTATAAATGCCTTGCCCTTTATGAAGCATGCCCGGGGGTTAGAATCCCTGACAATGTTATTAGTCAGTCTAATTGTTTCTCCCCAGCTGTCCCTATCGGCATCATAAAATATAGCGTATATTTCTTGATCTGTGACAGTATTTAAATCATGATCTTCATCCAGCGAAAATACATAAAGCCCTTTTCCTTTATCAAAGGCGAGGGAAGCGTTGACTATGGGCTGCTCAAATGTGGCCGCGGCTTTGGGTTCTTCAAAAGAACTTCCGTTCCACTTGGAATACATGATATCATTCTCGGCGGTGTAGCTTTCGGACAGAAAACTGTGGTAATCATTAGATCTGCTCTTTATCCATACCAGCAGCCCTTCCCCACCATCCACTGCTACATTCGGAGAGTGGTCTTGATAATTGTCCTTTGTTAAGTTACGGATATCCGACCAACTGTCGGTGCCATTATTATAAACACCAACAGCTATTTCCTCCATTGCCAAGGCCTCTCCCAGCTCAGAATCCGGCGATAATATATCTTTTAGGTTTTCCCATGCGGCAATAATGCCGTTATCAGTGGCCGCAGCAACGGGTGCATAATCTGCCGTTTTATCATCCGTGTCTATAGGCTGCGGATATGACCAATAAAAGCCATCGTAGACAGAATATTTCACTCGCGTTTGGTTCAATATCGGCCTTGTGGCTTCGTCCTCCAACAGTACCATAAAAGCACCTTCCGTATCCGCCCTCCCATAAGTCGTTATATAGTGATCCGTATATGGGAAAGTGCTGCTACGCAAAATTTTAGATTCTGTTGTATCCTGCAAAGAAGCCGTGATCATAAGGCCTCTTCGTGTACTTGCGGGCAGCCATTCGGACTGTTCGTCTAAATAATCCCTGTCCGTGGGTTCCATATCACCTGTATTCACCGGCAGTATGCTTTCGCCTAATCCATCTTGACCATTTAAAGCAGCGAGATTAAACTGCCTGCCTTGGGAACTTGCCCCATAAGTCTTGGGTCCTAACTGTGCCAACCAAGGGGAGCGATCGCCCCAGTCGTAGCTTAGGAAATCATATTTTACCGACCACCCTAAAGCAGAGGCTCTGGCACCACCGTGGACCTCTATATAATATTTGGTATCACCGTTAGAAAAGTCAATTTTTACGGCGCCCGTTCCGTTGAAATATACCCCCGCACTAGCAAACAGCGCGCTTAAACCCCCTGAAATTTCAATAAATATATGACTCATATCCAAAACTCCGCCGCCGTATCCTATGCTGCCATTTCTATTGATAGCATTTAGATAGGTGTCCATTATCACTTCAAAATCGCCGCCTATAGATACGCTCAAAGGTACTCCTGGAATACCATACTTGGCACTGCCCGAGGCATTAACGCTTATCCCTAAGTGCAATGTACCGCTGTCAAATTCCCAACTATCCTTTGATAAATTATATTTCCAGTAAAATGACACCCCGATATGGCTGTCCAGCTTGACACTTCCCATATAGGATTTGGATTGTTTTGCGGCTATAAGTTTTTTCTCCTTTTCAGTCTTAGCCGACCTTTTTGCCAGGTATTTTTGTACCATATTGTTTTCTTCGTAACGACCGCTGGTTGATGCCCCAGGTCCGCTTATTCCCGATACTACATAAAAACTGCCGTCCACGCCCATTTCACCGTATACATAAACAGGATCACTAAGGAAAGCAAAGGGCCCGCCTTTTAATATGGGTATGCTTGAAATAACCGGCGTCTTTATAGGCAGCGGGGTTATATATCTCTCTGTAATATATTTCCCGTCAACATAAACTGGCTCCAAATCAAAAGGAAATTCACCGGGCAAAGATTCCACCATATGAAAGTTGACAACAGTGGGAAGGGATTTCAGTCCATCCTTTGTATAGCAAAATCCTGTCAAAACATCTCCTTTTTTTAGATTCTTTGCATTGAAAACTAAAGTATCGTTATTTTTACCTTCACCTATTATGGTATCTCCTTTTTTCAGCTCAATAGTACCTGGTTCGTGGCCTCTCCAGTCTATTAAAAACTTAAAGGTTAACTCCGCATCTATACCCTCTAAGAAGTAAAAAGTCTTACCGTCTGCAGCTACGGAACCATTAATAACCACCTGCCTTACAAGAGGCTCCTTTGTATAAACAATCTTTTGCAATGCAATATTTCTTACGGCGGCTTTTTGATAAAGAGAAACTTCAGATACATAATCGTAATGGAAATCCGTGCTTACCGCCATTGTATAAACGCCCGGAAGCAAATCGGTTATCCTATAAAAGCCATCCTTATCTGTAACAGTACCTCTATTGCCCATACTGACTATAGCATTTTTCAAAACCTGGTTTTTATCATTCATGACATAACCGGAAATTTCACTAAGTCCCGCCGCATTTTTCATCACTCTTCTCACGCTTATATCATCATAGGTAAACGTGATGTAATATTCCTGGCAATCGTAGTCCAATATGCCTTCATATTCGGCCATACCGTTTCTGTCAGTAGTTAGGGTTGCAAGATGCTCTTTTTGTTTGTCTTCCGTTACGGAATATGTTCTATAAACCGAGATATTTCTATTTAGCATAGGTACGCCGGAAGAGCTTAGTTTAAGAATATAATTCATGGAATCACCGGCATTTAAAAGTGCAGGCGCCTTAGGTGTAACTTCCATTAAAGTAGAATCCCTATCCGGCTTTTTTACCACATAAACATCCTTACACATGAAATTTTCATTACCGTTTGAATTGACGGCAGTAAGAATAACTTTATAAGTACCTTTGTAAGCAAAGACATGTTTAGGATTGCCGCCCTTCACAGGAGGCGACCCGTCCCCAAAATCCCAGATATATTCTTTGGCATCTTCAAAGCACTCCGTAGCGTCAAAAGAACCAACGTCACCTTCCACTAAAGCCTCTAATAATTCAATATTACCGCTAAAGGCAAAATCTAAAATTTCTATTCTTTCGGCGCCGGTGGTGAAACTGAATTCATACTGATTATTGACCGCTCCGTCTAAAAATCGTATTGCACCTCTTGGTAAGCTCACGGTATATCGGGTATCCGGCATCAGCTCCTCTGTCGCCAGCAGCAAAAGCCTGTTTCCCTCTAAACGGGGTCTTAGAGAAACGGCAGTATCTCCGTCTTCGGTTTGCCCTATAAATGTTATATTATCAAACTCGTATCCTTTATAGGCGTCATGGTCAAATTTAATCTCCGGTATACCATTTATAAATATTTTAGTACCACCGTAAGAAGGCAAAGTACTTATTATATGCTGCTCCTCGGTAGTAAAGTGAAGAACGGTCTCCTCTGTAATCCAATTATCATTATTTTTATCTCCTATTGAATAAGCGCTAATCCTAAGCCTATATGTTACTCCATATTCCATAGGTTCCTCATGTCGCAATATAAGTCTATTTCTGTTGATCTCCGGAACCAACTTAATATCCGGGTGTCCTTCTGCTATCAGACTGAAATTATTATAGTTGGGACCTGCTGCTATAGGTCTGTCAAATAATAAAACAAAATTCGATTTAATATCAACTCTATTTGCATTGTTTTTAGGATTGCTTTCTATAAACATAGGGCTGCTGCTCATGATTTCCTCTGTGAATACGAAGCTAAATTCCTTTTCCAACCCGTTGCCCCCCATATCTGCGACAGAGCCCGCCGGCAATGTTACACGATAGGTATGATGAAGCTCCAGCGTTGTATTCTCCGGCAACTCAATAATAAGGGTATTATTTGATACTTTCCCGTCAAGTCCCAAACCTTCAGGTATAGAGGCAACTATTTTTATATTTATTTCGAAACGAATATTTTTTAAACTTATCTGTCCAAAATTCTCTCCTTCTTTTATATTTTCATCGAACCTTACCTCAATAGTGGGTGCGGCAGGCACTCTTTCCCCATAATTTACAGGAAGGGTTTTTACCGCTTTTGGAGGTATATCATCCGCTTTTACCGTAAATTCCATGCCCCATAATTCAAACAAATCCCCGTCACTATCTATAACACAAGCTCCCGGAAGGGTTATTAAATAAGCCTTATTATTTTCAAAATACTTATCAGGAGTCAAAATAATGCTGCTTCTATCAATTTGTATATTCATATTCAAAAGTGAATCAGGCTTATCTGCCGGGGCAATGGTAATTCTTGAAAAGTTTTCTCCTTCAAATATTTCTCTGTCAAACTGTATAAAAACCGGTTCCTCTGCAGACACATCCATTCCGCTGCCTAAGCTGCTTGACACTATCTGCGGCTTGCCTATCCTCTTTCTTGTGGTGAAATCATAAGTGAATGTGGTATTCGCCTTCGTATCTACGGTATTTTTTACCGAGCCCTCGGATATGACGACGGTGTAGTTTGTGCTGTAATCAAGTGTTACTTTAGGTGTAAGGACAATTTTTCCTTCTTTAAAACTTATATCTATGGGATGCAATCTGCCGCTTGCATTGTTCACCAATCTTATGGCATCTTTGGGAACAACCTCTGCGGATTTCACCCCTTCGGGGAATCCTATGGTGATGACTTCATCAATGGGCACACCTGTTTCATTGACATAAGGGGTGACATAATCAACATTTAAAGGTATATAACCAATGAGGAGATCTCCCAAATAGTTGTAGGAAATAGCTCTTCCCCGGAAGTTAATTATATTGCCGTTACCGGAATTGGAGCTCTCATAATACCAGTCCTTCAAATTATCTGAGCTGAAAAGGGTATTGGCATATCGGATATAAAACCTGTTGTTTATAGATGTTATATAGTTTACCCCGTCCATATCAAGGGCATAAAGACTGAACTCCCATGGCTGGTCCACATTCTCCGGAGCCGGTGCCTTGGCCGCCGCAATGCAGTTGCCGCCTACCGCCGCATATGTGTCCCGAGCGTAGGCAATGCTCGAAAAACCGTCAACATCAGTAAGCCCCGGATCCTTATAGACTATTTTTGCCTTGGTCCAAATCGCGCCATCCGTTGATGTATACAGATTTATATTCTCATCGTCCAAATTTTTTCCGGTTAAGAGCAGCACATTATTTCGTTCATATACGGTAATTGGTCCTTTAAAGTTAGCTGCCAACTCCCAGTCAAGCCCATCAATAGACCAATAAACATTTTTATCATCCCAAGCCACAAATCTGTCTGAAAAATACAGTACACCATTTAAGATGGAAGAATCTATATACCTTTCACTCCAGGTGTTGCCATTATCCTGTGACACAGACACCATTCCAAAATACCCAAGGTCCAAAGATAGATAGCGTATATATCCCAAACCTCCTCCTACAGCGACTATGGTGCCTTCGGAATTACCGGCCATGGCTTTGACATTAAAGTTTCTAACACTGCCATAGTTATCTCCAACGAATAATTCTTCACCCGGGTCATTCAGACCATCCCCTAAAGTGAAATATCGAGGATAGCCTCCCATTTGAGTTTCCATCATGGTCATGGTATATAGGAAACCCCCTATGCTAAATAGTTTAGGAGTATTTAGGGTTGTGGCATCGACCCATGTCTCTCCATCCTTGCTGGTTTTAGCCTTATAAATTCCTGCCCCCGGTTCATCGTAAATACTCGACCAAAGCCTAAAACCCTGTAGATATAAATTGTCTCCGTTTTGTATTATATCCTTCACCTGCATAGGTCCTAGATTCTTATGCTCAAAACCTAAATCCTTTATTGCAAAGGCGATGTTTTCTCCGGCCAAATAAGAATCTATCTGCAGTGTAGGAGCAGCTGGTGCCTCAGCCTCCGCATCCTTGTCCTCCGGGTAATCCGCGTTTCTGAAAGCCAAAGCCATGCTCAGCCAAGTTTTAGGATCCTTGTCTGGTAAAAAGCAGGAACTCACATTTCCCGACGGACCCCCCTGGTGTATAGCCATAGAGATGGGATATAGTCCGTCATTATTAATCAAAGCGGCATTTTTGTTTTCTTTTGCTTTTTGATTACCTACGCTAAGCAATTCGACTATAGTAGCATTATTGGACTTAGTGGTGAGCAGCGTCCCGTAGGCCCATTCACTCAGTGTATTTTCCATGGCGCCGGAGATTCCTATGCCTTCGGGTCCCATTTGAGCCGCGTTGCATAAAAGAACTGACATTCCCGATAGACTCACATTTTCATTCTCATAATCCGCAATAATGAGATATTTACCGGGCTCCGCAGGTAGGTCCTTATCAAGGATATAATAAAAATCCGTCTGTATACCATAGGAGCTGTTGGAAACCGCATGGGTCATGGGCTTTCCTTCTACGGTGACTGAATTTATATAAGTGGGACTCTCTTTTTCATCGCATTTCAACCCCACAACAAGTATTCGTTTGGAATTTGCACCTAAGTTTCCTTCGTGATACCACATAAGGGATTGGAAATTAAGGATACAATCACCCACACTAGTGCTGTCGACAAACTTTTCCGTTCCACTATTGGGGTTCATCCTAAGGATGCCGGATGATTCCGAAGGGGACATATGCTGGATAGATGAATCACAAATGGCATTACCGTCTTTTGCTTTAAATTCCAAGGTCTCTGTACCTGCAATATTACCTATAACATCTAAAAATACCCTAACAGTGGTTTCTCCCCCTGTCAGATCCGAAGCCAAATCCTCTTTTGTATTATCATTCTTTTTCACTGATTTTATGGATATCGTCACATTGGAATTAGGAGAATTTCCCCTATCAAAGACCAAATTCAGGCTGTCAGCAGTCAAAGGCATCAATGTATTATTTACTATCTTGCTATAAACCCGTTCGCTAAAGGTTATATCTGCAAAGCTATTGTCCGGTGATAAGGCTGAGGAGATAAAATAGGGTGGAGAAATATCTTCTATCATATCACATTGATTTGCGTCATTATCTCCCCAGGCTATAATCTTGCCGGTATAATCAATGGCCATATTGAAAAAGGCGCCTGCGGAGATTGCCACTATTCGGCTGCTTGAAAGCTTTGTCGGTATATTGCACTGGCCCTTGCTGTTATCTCCCCAGGCAATTATTTTTCCTTCGCTGTTTAAAGCTAAAGCGTGATGGTACCCGGCGGATACAGCTTTTATGGTTTCATTATTATCGATTTTTAGGGGTGGTATATCGCATTGACCATCTCTATTGTCTCCCTTAGATAAAACCTCTAAAGGTCCCATCCTATAAAGGGAGAAATCTTCTCCGGCGGCAAGGACTTTTATCCCGTTTATATCATCAAAGACTGCCTTTCTTGAATCCCTGTATTGCTGCCCGAAATGGTTATCGCCCCAGGTGACAATAGTACCATCCTTTTTTAAAGCCAAAGAATGATGTCCGCCTGCCTCAATCTGTATGACATCGGAAAGCCCTTCGGGAACCTGACACTGCTGATAAAAGTTATCGCCCCAGGCATAGACCTTGCCGCCATAGTCCAACGCTAAGGTATGATAACCACCGGCTGATATCTGTTTAATATTTTTCAAACCATAAGGAATATTGCATTGCCCATAGTAATTATCTCCCCAGACTTCTATAGTGCTGTCGCTTTTTAGCGCCACGGAGTGGTGGTATCCGGCGGATACCTGCATGGCCGTGCCTAAATCCAAAGGTACATCCGTCCTGCCGTCGGCATTGCTGCCCCAGGCCAACACGGTGCCATCCTCCCGGATTGCCAGACCGTGCTGCCAGCCTGCGGAAATTCTGTTGCCCAAGCTATCCTCCTTTTGTTTCCACATAGTTGAAATAGGAACTACAACATTTTGACTGCCAAGGAGGCTATCCCCAGCCGTTGTATAAACGCTATAACCGGAGGCAGGCATGATTTCAATTGTTTCAGTACCATTGGGCGCACCCTTTATATCTAAAAAGACCCGTATCCTGTCATCCCCCACCTGAACCGGTAATGCTGCTGACGGGTTTATATCGTTTGCCCTGCCGATGGATTTAATGGTTATATCGTAGACAAAAGGGCTCTTATCTTTATAAATCAGTTTCAAATCTTCCTTTATTAAAGGACCGTCAATGCCGGAAATACCCATATATTTCTCTGAGTTCTTTATTATAATGTCGAAATATGTATTATCCCTATAAGGCGGGATTACATAGAGTTTGTTCACATAAATATTATCTGTGGAAAGAACATTTTGGGATGTCCATATGTCAGCATCGCCGTTTTCTCTGATAACGGAATAGAGATTGTCCCCTGCGGAAACAGCGATTATATCATTTAATTCATCTAACCCGGTGGGAATATCTATGGTATTACCGTTCCTATTATAGAGTAAAACCGTTTTATCATTTTTAAGCACCATATATCCGTTGCTTCCGGCTGATATGGCCGCCACATCGGTAAGACCATCAGGCATTTTGATATTACCCCAGCCTGCTACGGTACCGTCTTCTTTGAGTGCAAGTGAATAACCATCCCCTGCTGCCACAGCTTTTACATTCATAAGCCCGCTGGGGCGTATGCACTGATCATATGTATTATTGCCATAGCCGCCTATGGAGCCGTCTTTGTATAAAATTAGCCAGTGATCGTCACTTCCCACGGAGAAGGATACAGCAGGTTCGGGTGTTTGGTTTACCAGTCTCTCCAAAACTCCCTCTTTTGTAAAACGCCCTATTGTAGCATTTTCAAGGAGCACATATGCGGTGGAATGACTTGCATCTATAGCGCGGACACCGCTCAGTCCGTCGGGTATTTTTATATCCCCCCAGCCTGTAACGGTTCCGTCTCTTTTTAATGCAAGACCAAAGCCGCTTCCTGCTGCAACTGCTATAGCATTTTTAACCCCGGTTTTGGGGAAGAAAGAATAGGTAGGAGACACAACCTCACCATTATTTTTTAATACCAAAGCTTCCGTATTGCTATTACTTATATATAAGTCGGACATCCAACCAAAAGGCTCAATATTGGAATCAGTTGTTTCAGGCCAAGAAACGGGATACAGACTTAATAGCTTGATTTGTCCCGTGGTGCAAGTAATAGGTACGGGTACGCCTATATCCGAATATAGGGTTCCCTCTTTAGCGGGCTTTAGCTCAATGGTTTCTTGTCCGCTGGGAACTCCGACAACATCTAAAAAGAATCTAAGAACTTTTTCATTGCCGCCAAGTTCCTTCGCATTGTTCTCTATAGGACTGTTGTTTTGTTTTATGGATTTTATTTTTACATTTTGCGCTGTTCCCCCATTTTTATTAAAAATAATATTAAAATCCCAACTGTATATACTGCTTCTATCTACACCGATACCATTGCTAAATGTAACATCTATATACCTATTGTAATCCCCCATCTTTGCATTTTCCACTACAGTGAGGCTATTTTTTAGTTTTATAGCGTTAGTGGTCAGTTGATCATTGTTGGATATTCCTGATGAATTATAAAGGGGACTGCCGCTTCTACTTCTTATCTCTATAGTCTCCTTGCCATCAGGGAAACCGTCGGTTTCAATATAGAACCGTATGATTCTCTCCCCGCCATTTATAAAGTCATTATCAGGTTCTCCCACTTTATCTATCCATGCCGAAGCAGCATTACCTCCATTTTTATTGAAAATCAACTCAAACAATTCCGGATAAACAGGATAAGTGAGCTCCGCATCACCATAAACGCCCACATTAAATGTTACATCTACATATTGGACTGAACCTTGTATATTAGCCGCTGAAACGGATACCATACGAGGCTTTGGCGCGTTTATTGGCACATTGATTGTTTGACCTTCAGATGCAACTTTATAAATGGAGTAAACGGGATACTCGGGCCTTAGAGTTATATTGAAAGTTTCTGCACCCTTTGACTCCCCTTGGGTTTTAAGGAAAAATCTTAAGGTTTTTTCTCCCCCTGTGGGTGGAAATTCCCAAGGGCTCTTTCCTAAACTCCAGTTTGTGAGCAATAACCTCTTGCCAACCGGAATTGATTCATCCCCATTCATGGTCACTATAAAAGGTTGGGGCGATACGCCTCCCATATACATGTCATATATACCCATGTTAAAGGTCACATCAATATATTTGTTATCTTCGTCCATCTCATAAGAAACCATTTTGGGATAGTAGCAATTCATGAGAAATTCTTCTGTGGCTTCTTGCTCCGACATGGCATTTCCGGAATCCGAAAAAATCGAAAGACCGTCAGCGGGCAAAACAGCAACGGTTTCTACTCCATAGGGATTCCCATCCCAATTTAGAAACAACCTTATTTCCTTTTCACCGCCCATTAAATCGGATGCGGCTTCGTCGGTTATACCATCAGTTCTTTTTATTGATTGAATTATTACATTTGATGCTTTTCCGCCGTTTTGCTTAAATATTAATATAAAATCATCCGCAGTAACCGGTGTAGTATGCTCTTTATTTCCATAGATTCCCGTATTAAAAGTTATATCAATATATCGGCTGTCCTCCGAAATCACAGCCGAAGCCATAACCGGGGAGGAACTTTTCAAAAATATCTTATCTGTTGAAAAATAGCCTGAATATCCTTTTTCTTGAAAGATATTATCTGTTTTGGCTTCTATGCATATGCTTTCTTCCCCTGTAGGCTGGCCAGCGATATTTAGGAAAAATCGAAGGGCAGTCTCTCCCCCCGAAGGTTCGGAAGCACTTTCAGGGGTTATACCGTCCGGTACTCTCACAGCTTGGATTTCTATACTATCAATAGGGCTGTTTTGATTTTTATAACAATATAAGCCAAAGTCTGAGGCTTCCACTCCTTTTGTACAATCTTTATCACCGTAAATACCTTTATTGAACACGATGTCCACATAGCTATTATCCAAAGATGTCTGCGCCGATGATATTTTAATACGCATATCGGTAGTCTGGAGAAAGCCCGTAATTTTATCTGTCTCAAGGGGGGCGCCCGACAAACTATATATTCCCGGCCCTCCGCTTGATGCAGTTGATTTCACTATAAAGCCCATTTGACCATCAGGGATGCTTACATATTTTAAAAACAAGCGGAGGGTCCTTTCCCCGCCGATCAAAGGAGATGCACTCTCTTCCTCTTGGCTATCTGTTTGCTTTACTGAATATATATCCACAAAAGGAAAATCGTATCCGGATTTAAAATGACCTGCTGTGACGGGGCTTTTACCGTCCGGTGCGCCATATACCCCGGTGCTGAAATTCACATCCACATAACTGTTGTCCTGGGATAAAACGGCATTGATGATTTTTATCGGGATATAGGAAGGATTAATAGGCTTCACATATTTATCCTCCGGAATGGCCAATCCGTCTTTGTCAAATATGGAATATGCATCCTTTTTATCTATGGCAAAGGTTTCATTGCCGCTCGCCGTTCCTACGGTGTTTAAGAACACACGGACGGTTTGCTCGCCGCCGGTAAGGGCTGCGGCCGTGCTTTCCTTTTCATTGTCCGGCTTTTTCACCGACTTTATCCCGGCACTGAGCATGCTGCCGCCGTTGCGCTCGAAAGTCAACACAAAGCTGTCTGTGGTAACCGGTAAAGATTTGTAAGCATCTCCATATACACCGGTGCTAAAAGTTATATCTATATAGCCGCAATTATTTGCAATCCTCTGAGAAATAATTTTGGGAAATGGGTTTAATTGTATGAGGCCTGTGGTCTCTCCACTTTTTATTGGACTTCCCGAATATGAGTAAATATGGTCTCCCCCGTCAAGAGAGGGTATAATCTCTATGGTCTCTCCGCCTCCCGCTGATAACTCAGACCTAAGGAAAGCCCGTAGGGTTTTCTCACCTCCGACAAGAGGCGTGGCATTTGCGGAGTCTTCATTATCCGGATTTTTTACATCGGTGATATTTACTAAATATGTATCTCCTCCATTTTGATTCACCAAGACCTTGAAACCTAAAATCCCAACACCTAAGCTATGGTTTGAATCTCCGTAAACTCCTATATTAAAAGTGATATCAATGTAACTGTTATCCCTGGCAAGATTTGCCGTAATAATCTCTGGAGACGGTATGGCCACACTGATGGTTTTTGTAGTTTGCCCCTCCGGTATAGGATTGCCCGAATCGCTGTAAGGAGGGTTATTATAGTCGGGGCTTAGCTTTAAGGTTTCCTGCCCTGTAGGAAAGCCTGTGGTTTCAAGGAAAAAGCGCAGGACTGTTTCTCCTCCTTGGAGTTCACCGGCCTCCCCCTCACTATCACTATCATCTTTCTTAACTGAATGTATGGTTATATTCTCAGCCCTGCCGTTATTTTTCTGAAATTCTAAAATAAAATTGCCAAGGGATGCCGGCGAAGAGTGGTTTTCATCACCATATACTCCTATATTGAAAAACACATCCATATAGCATAGGTCCTCTGATAAGGAAGCAGATACTATCTTTAACTTGCTGTTCAGATTTATCTCGTCGGAAAACTGGATATCATGCATAGAAGGCGCTTTGCCTAATTCGTTATATATAGGTCCTCCTGAGCCGGGGCGAACCACTATAGTCTCGACACCGCTTGGAAATCCCGTAATATCCAAAAAAATCCGCACTTCATCCTCTCCGCCTATTAGTGTCGAAGCAGACCCTTCGTCTATACTATCCGTTTTTTTCACGCTGCAGATAGATACTGCCGTGGCTTGCCCGTCATTTCGATACATTGATATATAGAAGTGTTCCTTGGTTACCGCTGTCGCATGATCTCTATCACCATAGATGCCAAAGTTAAAATTCACATCAATATAGCTGTTATCCTTTGCAAGCCGGGCACTTAGAGCGCCCGGCAAGGAAGGATATAGGTTTATTTTCTTTGTTGTCCTATCTGCAGCCATGGGAACCCCGGCTGCATTAAATATAGAATTGTCATCTATAGGTTTTATTTCAATGGTTTCCTCTTGCCCCATGGAAGGGTTGGACAGTTTGAGGAATGCCCGCACAGTTTTCTCTCCGCCGGCGAGGGGAGCAGCTTTAGTTATATCACCACTATCAGGCTTTGTGATAGCATCTATGATTACATTTTCTGTGAGGCCCCCATTCTTATTATAAAGTAAGATGAAATCATCTTTTGTTACCAGTGAGAGGCTGTCGGCAGAGCCATATACCCCGGAGGTAAAATTAAGATCAATATAGCGGTTGTTCCATTCCAACCAGGGCAAATCAAATCCCAAGGTCAGCGCATTCATTTTTATATCAAAGCCTTGATCTTCGGTGGCATATGAATCTAATTTGCTATTAAATACTCCCTCGATTTGAAGCCTGAGATACTCTACGCCAGTGGGAACACCCTCAATATTAAGAAATGCTCTGATAGTTTTTTCTCCGCCTTTGAGTTCTCCCGCTTTTGACTCAATACCGTAGTCCGCCGCTTTTACAGAGCTTATATAAACATCTGTTGCTCCTCCGCCCATAATTAATAAATGTAACCTGAGATTATATGTTTTCACCGGATATAGATCATAAAGTTCACCACTGGAAGGTATCCAACTGCCATATACACCAGTGTTAAATGTGATATCCAAATAGCTATTATCAGGTGACAATTGAGCGGAAACGAAATTCGGCTTCGGGGGGCTGAGCTTTATCGGGCCTGAAGACAGGTAATGCGACATTATAGCCCCTGAGGGTGAATATACAGATCCCGCTGCCGCCCATAATTCAATGGTCTCATCCCCATTAGGTGAGCCTATGACTTCCAAATGGAATCTCAGCTCTGTCTCACCGCCTTGGAGGCTTGTACCATCAATTTTGGTAACATCACTAATAGATGCGCTTGTGGCATTGCCGTCATTTTGCATAAAGGCAAGAATAAAATCCTCTTTTGTGACAGGCATGGACTTATTGCCGTCACCGTATACGCCCATGTTAAATGTTACGTCCATATAGGAGTTATCATCTACCATCTCCATGGCGGAAATACTTTGGAGTTCAGCTATAAATCTGACCTGCCCGCTGCCTTGATCTGTATCCATGGCTATTCCGTCAATATCAAACACGGAGAGCTTACCAAAAGGTTTTATTTCAAAAGCTTCCTTGCCCGTTGGTTCTCCATCCATATCGAGGTGAAAACGCAATACTCTTTCCCCGCCCTCCACCTCCGTACCGTCAATCTTTGTTAAAGATGTTGGTACTACAGTGAAAAACTGCCCGCCGTTGTTATAAAACTTATGCCTAAAATTAGCAAGAGTCAGAGGTTTCTGATCGGCTGCAAAAACACCCATGTTGAAGTATATATCAATATAGCTGTTGTCATAGGCCACTTCCCCATATAATATTTCAGGCTTTGGTATAAGGCTTGCCCCGCCGGGTATGCCCGTATCCCCCCATGCTGCTATAGAATAATCATTTTTAAGGGCTATATATCCCCCTAATGATGGTAAATCGGCTGATTGGGAGGATATGGCTATCACGTCAGATAAGCCATCCGGAGGCGCGATAATGTTATCACCCCATACCCTAACAGTGCCATCGGCCAATAAAGCCATAGAATTGGAGTAGGAACCCGTTACGGCAACAACATCTGTAAGACCCGCCGGCACAGTGGCTTGTCCTTGTCCGTTGTTTCCCCAGGCAACCACAGTTCCATCTTCTCTAAGCGCCAGATTGTGCCCCCACAAAGCCGCGATTGCCGCCACATGGGCTGTATCCGGATCTGTAAGCTCAAAAGGGATTTGAAGCTGATTCCAGCTGTTGTTACCCCAAGCTGTTACAGTTCCATCTTCTTTCAGAGCGAGGGAATGGTAGCCGCCTGCATCTATTGCAATAATATTGGCTGTATCCGGGTTTGTGAGATCTTCGGGAACCGTGTACCTGTCCGGCTCTTCATCAGGAATATATCCGCCCCAGCTTATCACGGTGCCGTCCTCTTTTAAGGCTAAGCTATGGGAACCTCCCGCAGATATGGCTATGACATCATTTAAACCATCAGGCAAATCACATTCTCCGTTTTCGTTATTGCCCCAAGCGATAACGGTGCCATCTTCTTTAAGGGCAAGAGCATGGAAAGCACCTGCGGAAACTTCGATTACCTCATCCAAATCCGCCGGAACATTACACTGACCCTGTCCATTATTTCCCCATGCCTTTACCCTGCCGTCCGTTATAATCCCAAGGGTGAAGCCCCAGCCGCTGCTGACTCTTTTCATATTTTCGCTGTATTCCCGGATAAGGTCACTGATAACCTCCGTTGGCAACGCACCTGCAAGCATTATATTTCCGCCGGTAAAATTGAAGCCCATATCCTCACCGGAATATACCGAGTCTGTCACAGTCTCAAATATATTTTCTTCTGTTTCATAGTATTCGTAATCACCATCTATATCCACTTCCATCCCTGATGCATCTTTTCCAGCATCTCCTTTTATATCCGTTGCCACATCTATTGCATCATCCAAATTTTCACCGAATGTATCAGTGTCATTATCCCAATGTCCCGCAACCTCATCAGGAAGATCCTGAGCCAATGCAGCCGGCTGTACTTGTGTTACGGCTAAGACTATTATTAGCATAAAAGCAACAGCTTTTTTGATTTTTAGCATACTTTTTCCCTCCCTAATAATTCCATTTTATATAAAACTTCTTATACCTTATTTTGTAAACATCATTACCCTTGGTCAGCTTTGTTTCCATAACGGTTGAAAAGTAAAATACGCTGCTCGCCCAGCATTTACCGTGATTTTATTATATGCAAATGTCAATATCGAATATAGTCATTTAAATGCTGTATTTGCGAATAATATAGCTATTTTTGTAAAAAAAAGAAGCTTCCGATGCTATTATGCTGGAAGCCTTTTTTTTACTTTTTATTTATGGGACATTGCTGCCCGATATTGTGAGGGGGTCATTCCTGTTTTTTCTTTAAATCTCTTCACTATCTTACCATTATAGTCCACACCGCATTCGTTAAAAACTTGGACTATAGATAGATTGATATCACAAAGCTTTTCCTTAAGCTTAACCAACTTAATTTCCTGGTAATAGTTATAGGGCGATATCCCGGTATGCTGCTTAAATAAACGAGGATAGTGATATTTGCTCATATGAACGGTATTAGCAAGCTTGCCTATGTCAAAATCCTCTTTCCAGTGGTCGTCTATGTATTCTTTGCCTTTAATGATTTCATCTCTGTCTTTATATGATCTGGATGTAGAAAATATAAATGCAATAAACAGTAACCGATTACTGCTATCTCTTATAGGAAAAGCGATTATATTCTGAAACAAGCTTTCGTGAACCGGTTCTTTATCATCTCCCAAGCGCTCTACAATCTCCTGATAGGGTACTTTAATATCACATATCTGAACAGCCTGGCCCTTGAATGCCTGAATTAGAAATTCCTTGATTCCCCATCTTTCCAATGCTGGATTTTGTATAATATTATGCTTTTTATACAGCTTCTCAGGATTTGTTATTTTTGCAAACTTCAAAAATTCCTCGTTTGCCAAAAGCATGGTGCCATCGGGTGCGCATATATGTATAGGAAAGGGAAAATGCTTTACAATGTGTACAAATAGTTCTTTGTTTTCATACAGGGATTGAAAATTCCAAATTCCTTCATGCTTGTTTTCTCCGTGTGATTCGTTTAAATCTTTAGATACCAATGATTCCTTTTCCTTTTGAATTTGAGCTTTCTTCTGTCTTCTATCTGCCGGTTTTACCGCATCTTTTGGAATAAGCCAAAGATTCCCTTTCTTCACCGCACCGTCTATTCTCCCTTCGGTGCAATATAGTGTCACAATCCTAATTCCCAATCCCCATTTTTCGCCTGCTTCCTTTACGGTTATATAATTCATACATCACGCCACCTTAAAAAAAACAAAGATTTTTATAATTATACTGCGAACTTTAGCATATTGCAAGTATTAGCAATAAAGAGCATTTTGCTTTGTACCCCTTTTTTCATTTTCTTGCAGAGTTCCACATTATAT
>CAZMPR010000009.1:0-18345 GCA_964568265.1 uncultured Clostridiaceae bacterium
TGCCAGCCTGTCACGCTGGAGGTCGACGGTTCGAGCCCGTTCTGGGTCGCCATTTATTTTAGCCATTTGGGCACAAAGTAAACTATTAGAATTTCTTATATATGCTGGTGTAGCTCAATCGGCAGAGCAGCTGACTTGTAATCAGCAGGTTGGGGGTTCAATTCCTCTCACCAGCTCCAGATGTTAAATGAAGTACTGCAATAGATAGATGCAGTACTTTTTTTATATAAAAAAACTATAATATTAGAATTTGGGGCGCTGTATATGTAGCATCATAGGTAATTTTATACTTTTTAGGATATGCCCCAATATTAGACGTCATTATGTAAGAATTTGATATAATGAAAGGGATTATAAAAGCCATAGATTGGGTTGATAAAACGATTTTAAGACCATATCCGTGTATTTCAACCCAAGAAAAAGACGCTTTAATATGTAAGCATTGGCGAAGCATAGCTTTTTATTTGTAGCATGGAGCTAACCGTAGTAAAAATACAAAACAGTAAGAATGTCGGTGATAGACGGACGTAGTTTGTTGAATATTCAAAAATCCGTATAATACCAAATTTGATTAGTATACTTAGAATATTTATACTATAAAGAAATAAATTAACTTTGGGGGGGAATATATTGGGCATTCACGAACTGAATTTTATCACCAAGGGGCTTAAGGGACTCAAGGATCAAGGGATATATAGGAAGTTATCAGTATTAGAAGGCCCTTCGGGACCAAGATCAATGATTAACGGAAAAGAAGTTGTTAATCTTTCTTCTAATAATTATTTAGGTTTGGCAAATGATCCTAGAATGAAAAAAGCTGCATTAGAAGCAATTGGAAAATGGGGTGTTGGCACAGGAGCGGTAAGGACAATAATCGGCAATATGACTATTCATGAAGAACTGGAAAAGAAGCTTGCAGAATTTAAACATGTGGAAGCGGTTCTTGCATTTCAATCAGGATTTACTGCTAATGCCGGAACAATTCCTGCTGTTGTAGATAAAGGCGATATAATCATAAGCGACGAGCTAAATCATGCCAGTATAATTGATGGCTGCAGGTTAAGCAGGGCTGATGTTATAAGGTATAAGCACAGCGATATGGAGGATTTGGAAAGAGTTATAAATGGGGTAAAAGATAATTATAACACCAAGCTCATCATTACAGACGGTATATTCAGTATGGATGGTGATATTGCAAAGCTGCCTCAAATTGTAGGCCTTGCAGAAAAGTATGAGTGCCTTACATATGTTGATGATGCACATGCTAGTGGTGTTCTAGGCAAGAGCGGAAGGGGTTCGGCTGATCATTTCGGACTACATGGGCGGGTTGATGTCCAAATTGGCACTTTATCAAAAGCCATAGGTGTAGTTGGAGGCTATGTTGCAGGTAATAGAAACCTTATAGAATGGCTTAATCATAGAGGCAGACCTTTCTTATTTAGCACTGCATCTCCGCCTTCCGTTGCAGCAGCTTGCTTAGAGGCTATAAATATACTGTCTGAAAGTAGTGAACTAACGGATAGGCTTTGGGATAATGCCTATTATTTAAAGGCGGGATTAAATAATCTTGGGTTTAATACGGGCAAAAGCGAGACACCTATCACACCGGTTATTACCGGAAATGATAAAAAGGCAATTGAACTAAGCAAAAGATTATTCGATGAAGGGGTATTTGCGCAAAGTATTGTGTTTCCAACAGTTGCAAAAGATGGTGCAAGGGTGAGAACCATTGTTACTGCGGCTCATTCGAAAAAGGATTTGGATGAGGCTATCACTGCTTTTCAAAAAGTAGGAAAGGAATTAAAGCTAGTAAAATAGTGTAATGGCTTATAGATTCAGATTGTTCAGAAACATATTTGTGAAATTATAGGAACTAGAGCCACAGATTAAAATTTAAAGAAACTTAAACTGTTGGTAAAAACGATATTTACAATATGGAGGTATATATGAAAAGAATATTGATAACTGGCGCTTTAGGGCAAATTGGTTCAGAATTAACTTCATATCTAAGAAATATTTATGGAGAAGAAAACATAATTGCATCAGGAAGAAGGGTGCCAAAAGGTTCGATTGTTGTCGAAGACGGTATATATGAACTTTTAGATGTAATGATACAAAATGATGTTTATGATATCGCTAAAAAATATAATGTTGATACAATAATTCATTTAGCTGCTACATTATCAGCAGTAGGTGAAAGTGATCCTGCAAAAACATGGAATACTAATATGGGTGGTTTATTTAATGTATTGGAGGTCGCAAAGGAATTAAAATGTTCTGTCTTTACACCTAGTTCAATAGCTGCTTTTGGTTTGACATCAAAAAGAATAAAAACCCCGCAAGATGATATTCAAAGACCTACTACCATTTATGGTGTTACGAAAGTTGCAGGTGAATTACTATGTGATTATTATCATAAAAGATTCGGTTTAGACACTAGAGGAGTACGCTTTCCCGGACTTATATCTTATGAAACTCAGCCGGGCGGTGGCACAACGGATTATGCAGTTTACATATATTACGAAGCAATGAAAAATAAAAAATATACTTCATACATCGCCGAAGGAACATATATGGATATGATGTATATGCCTGATGCATTGAACGCAATTGTTCAACTAATGGAATCAGATTCATTGAAACTTTTGCATAGAAATGCTTTTAATGTTACATCTATGAGTTTTGCCCCTGAGCATATTGCTTCAGAAATCAAAAATCACATACCGGAATTTGAGATAACATATGATGTTGATCCTATTAAACAAGCTATCGCAGATTCTTGGCCAGATTCGTTAGACGATAGTGCAGCCAGAGAAGAATGGGGTTGGAGACCACATTATGATTTATCTACTATGACTATTGATATGCTTAATAAGATAAAGATAAACTAATGTTGGATATTACGATATAAACAATACTGATAACGAGAAATCTGCAGACATAAAATTAGCGGAAATTAATCTTATAAAAAGATATGAAACGAATTTTGAAATGATTTGATTATTAGTTGTATATTATAGAAAGAAATAAAGGAAAATGTTTTTCATAATGTATATAATCTATATATTGTATACATTTATTTTAAAAAGTCGTAATTCTTAATTTCACAATAATAATGGAGACATTGCTTTAATAATGATAAGAATTATGAACAACTATAGGAAGGAGGTTTTATATAGAAAGTATGTAAATTTAGTTTTGTAGAAATCAATTATTTTTTAAAAGGAGGTAAAATCAAAAATGTTACAACTCAATCATCAATCCACGATTCTTAGTATGTCTCCAAAGCATCAGCCAATAGCACATGCAAAGTCAGGAGATATAGTAATATTCGAAACAAAAGACTGCTTTAGTAATAACATAAGGAAGGAATCAGATTTATTTCATACCGTAGGATGGGATAAAATTAATCCTGCGACAGGTCCATTGAGCATTGATGATGCAAAGGCTGGTAATGTATTAAAAGTAGAAATTTTGGATGTTAAAATTGATGATCAAGGAGTGATGACGACTGCCCCGGACTTAGGCCCTTTAGGTAGTTACTATGATAGGGAAAAAACAAAGGTAATATACATCAAAGACGGGGTAGCTATTTTTAATGAAAAGGTTTCTCTACCTATTAATCCGATGATTGGTGTTATAGGCACAGCTCCTGAGAAAGAGGATATACCTACCGGTACTCCCGGAGTACATGGGGCTAACATGGATTGTAAACGTATTGTCAAAGGTTCTATCGTATATTTGCCGGTGAACATTGATGGCGCAATGTTAGCTATGGGGGATATTCATGCAGTTATGGGAGATGGTGAAGTTTGTTTAAGTGGTGTAGAGATTAGTGGGGAAATCACTGTGCGTGTAACAGTACTTCAAAATAGTGGTTTACCGACACCTCTAATTATTCAAGGAGACGATGTAATGATAATTTCTTCTGCTCCTACACTAAATGAAGCATCTAAAATGGCGTCAGTAAAGATGGCATCATTTGTTAGTGAAAAGTTTTCCTTAGATTTTGATGAAGCCGCTATGCTGATTACTTTTTTAGGAAATCTAAAAACTAATCAAATAGTTAATCCGTTAATGACAGCACGATATGAAATGCCACTTTGGGTTTTTGAAAAATATAATTATAAATTTTTGTAGGAGGTAGTAAGATGGAAAAGAACGCTGGTGAACAAAAATTAAGACGTGAACTAAGCTTGGTTCAAATGATTGCTATGGCAGCAGGTGCTGTTATTGGTGGTTGGATTGCGGAGGTACCATACTGGTTTGAACTTTCCGGTGCGGGTTCTGCTTTTCTATTTCCACTTTTGGCTATTTTACTTATACCTGTTGCATTAGCATTTAGCGAATTAACAGCTATGCTTCCAATAACATCAGCAGTGGATGTATGGAGTACAACTGCCTTTGGGCATAAGGTGGGTTGGATTACACAATGGATGATGTATCTAGTGCAAGTTACTGCACCGGCATTGATGGTGTTTATATTTATTACTGCAACTCAATATATTCTGCCTATACCTGACTCAATGTTTAAACCACTTGCCATCGGAATAATATTGATTTGGTTTATAATTTCTAATTATAACATTGGATTTCTCGGGAAATTATCAGAATGGTTGTTTTGGGCGATGATTGTGATTTCTCTTGCAGTTAGCGTTGGCTTTTTTATTAGCGGGAAATGGTCTATGACTAATATTACCAATCACGGCGGATTCTTTCCGAAAGGATGGAGTGGTGTAGGTATAGCGTTGGCAATGTTTTCTGTAAAGTATATAGGATTTGAAATGACCCCTACTCTTGTACAAGAAATCAAGTTTCCTGTTAAAAAGTTTCCAATTGTCGTTTTAGGCTCTATCTTCATTCCTGCTATATTATATTCAATTGTAGTTATGGGGGTTGGTGGAATGCATCCTTGGGATGGTATAGCCGCAATGAAAGCGGCAGAGCCAGAAGTAATTGCAATATACGGTTTGTCTAAAACTCTGGCTTACGGAGCTGTGATTGCAGCTATTCTTCACGCTTTAACAACAATAATAACCTTTTGGGCCTCTTCGGCACGTGTTACATATGGGGCTGCACAATTAAATCAACTTCCTAAAGCATTCATGCGTTTAAATAAACATGGACAACCCTATGTATCCAACATTGCTGTTTTGATATTGTCTTTGTTTTTTGTATTCGGCACTGGTAGTAATTGGGTTCAATATATTTATACATTATGTAATATAGGTGCAGGAACAGTCTATCTGGTATGCTCTGCAGCTGCAATGGCTTTACGTAAAAAACATCCAGAGTGGGAACGACCGTATAAAGCTCCTGGAGGAACATTTACCTTTGTGTGCGGTATGATAATCTCTGCTTGGATTATAATCGGCTCAGCTTTGGAGATGGATCTAACCGGTTTTATTTCATTTGCAATTTTTTGTGCTGTTGGTGTATTGCTATTTATCGGAATGTCAGTATATCGTAAAAATAATCCTGGTAAAATCGAACTCATTGAATTTTCGCCGGATAATTTAGAACACTTTCACTAGATAGAACGATTTTAGGGGGTAAAAATGAACGAGATAGTAAAAAATTATGGATATATCGGCCCAGGAAATGATAATCAAAGGTTTTATATTACAAAAGGGCAATTGATTTCTGGTCATAGTGTCGGCATTATGGTGCAAGATGTGCATTATCCATTATTGCCGGGTAATGTTGTAAATGCTTATACCTATGATTTCCCTGTTAGGTATCAGGTAGTGCCTGGTGCAAATCAAGCACGCATGCATACAGGAGACACGACTTTAATTCCAAGCTTAATAGAAACAGCGAAGCTTCTTGAGCTTGAAGGTTGCCGTGCTGTTTGTGGAGCATGTGGTTATTTTGGACATTTCCAAAAACAGATTGCCGACCAGGTAGATATTCCTGTGTATCTTTCGAGTATAGTCCAAGTGCCTTGGATTTGTGTTGGTCTAAAGTCGAATCAAAAAGTGGGAATACTATGTGCTGATAGGAAGAACTTAACAAAGAAATTGTTTGATGCCTGTAGTGTATCAAATGATTATTACGAACGTTGCTGTGTAGCGGGGGCGGGTGATTTGCCGGAGTTTTCCGCTTTATTAGAAAGAAGGGGGCATTTTGATAATGGCAAACTGAAATTGGAACTGATTAATCTGGCAAAAGAATTAATATCTAACAATCCCGATATTGGTGCCATTTTACTTGAATGTAGCGATATGCCGCCTTATGCAGCAGATATTCAAAGAAATTTAAACATTCCGGTATATGACTTTATAAGCATGATAAAATATGTTTATTCAGTAGTTGCCCAAAAACCTTATTTTGGGTTTATCTAGAAACAATTTGAGCTACGGAAAGTTTTATTAGTATTAATAATATAGATATATATGTAGCTCAATCGGCAGAGCAACTGACTTGTAATCAGTAGATTAGGGGTTCAATTCTTCTCACCAACCCCATTGAAAAACTTAGCGTCGTAGCAGATACGGCGCTTTTGTTATTTTTGTGAGATGTGTATGGGCTTGCTCAAAAGCATCAAAAATGGGGGGATGTAGTCAAAAATGTAGTCAAAAAAATTAGTTACTGCACCGTTTGCGGTGTTTATGTTTTATTTAACAGTTTTTAAACTCGCTTTTTGCGTGCCATTTTGATTAACTTCTTTAATTATCTAGTATTATAGTTATAAAGGCTTACCTATAGATAGTTATAAATTTGAATAGGGTTATAAAAGACATAGCAGCTACGTATTATATCGTTATGGGATAAATGCTGATAAAGATGATTATGCCATCTATGCAACCTTAGACTATATAAATCGTCTAAGTTTAAATATGCTTTTTATGCTAAAATTGATTTATAATATATAAAACAAATATAAAGTGGTGAAAATAATATGCCAAATCTAAATAAAAAAGAACTTGAAAGGGCAATAGAGGCTGGAAAGATAGCCAGTTATTCCTTATCAAAAATGATTAAAAAATTAGATTCTGCTCGCAGTTGGGGTATATGGGATATTCTTGGCGGCAAGTTAATTGCGAATATAGGCAAACACTCAGCTATAAATAAGGCCAATGAAATATCACGTGAAGTCCAGATAAATCTAAGAGAGTTTCAAAACGAAATAAACAATATAACTGAATTTGAAGATTTAGAAATTAATATATCAGGATTTGCAACTTTTGCAGATTTCTTTTTCGATGGCATTTTTGTAGATTTCTTTGTACAAAGCAAAATTAAAGAAGCAATAGAGAATGCAAGAGAGATTCAAGCAAAGGTTGAGGAAATAATCCGGGAAATGGAAAGAAGTCTGAATGCTGTTAATAAGGGATAGAAGATTAAGAGGCAAAACTTGCGTTGGTAGGATTATGTGAAAAAGTTAAGGAGGACAAACATGTTAAGATTTGGTTTAACGTTTTTATTTGGTACCTTTAGCCATATTATTATTACGTTAGTTATGTATCAGTTTTACTTTAGATATGCGATGACCGTAGGCGGTATAGGCGGAACTATAATAAGCAACATTCACCCTTTTATTGTGGTAATTATAGTATTAGAGTTAGTAATTTCAGTGGCTTTAATAATTTCAGGACTTAAAGAAAAGAGCAGATAATGACGTATTCCGAGACTAATGAAATAAGGGATATTACTTTTTATATGAAGGATGACGCGATTGCTGCAATAGAAATTATTGAACCCTACGAATTGCGTCATGTATATGCATATGACAGGGAAGCGGGATTGCAGTACACAGAGGATAAAAGAGGGGAGGAATGATAATGGTAAGAGTCTTAAATTACATCATAAAGAGGTCAGGATACAAAATATTAATTATAGTATTAATGCTCTCGATAGTTTCTATTGGTTGTACCTTTACAAAAAACATAGATAGAGATGACGAAAATGAAATAGTTATTCCTCTTACAGAGGAAGAGGTTCAACAATATAATAATGAATTAAAACCGATTCTTGTTGATAGCCAAGGGACTTCAAATGTAAATATATTGAGCAATTTCTTTACATCCTATTATGACAAACCTGAAGACATTAACCTTGAGGAGTTTTTGGCTTATTTTCCACCGGATAACGATGTCCATGATGAAGAAGAGTTTAAAGCACTGAAGGAAAATGAAAAATGGCTTTTCAGCGGTGTGGATATGACCATCAGCCATATGCCCGTACCTATACATAGGTTTTCTGTGGAAACAATAAACGGGGTATTGTTAAAGCATATGGGAATTACCTTAGATGACTTAAGCGGAGTCGGTACTGAAAACCTTATATATTTGGATGAGTATGATTCATATTATAATTTTACCAGTGATTTCGCAGCCGGTGTTTTCTATTGCACCCACGGTGAAACCGAGGGTGATATTATCCGTTTGTTTAACGAATCCGTCAAATTAACACTAAAAAAACAGGATGATGGTTATCTAATTGTGGCTCATCAACTAATAAATAAAACAGATTAAGGAACCCTGCCGAAAAAGGAGTTTAGATAATATGAGGAAGCTTTTTACTTTGTTGGTGCTTTTATGTGTTACACTATTGATATTCGGGTGCAATAAAGAAGAAATCGGCGGCAATTCGCCAAGCTTTTCCTTCGATAAAGATGGATATTATATTGGATTCGCTGGTTTGCCATCGGATTATACATTTGAAGATGCAAAAACCGAAGGATATTTTGCTGCACAGGATATAGAAAATGTAGTAAATAAAGATGTGTGGGATAACTTTGTTGCAGCTTCTGCGCGTAAAGAAAATAGCAGTATCAGATTTATTATATTTTTTACGAGCAGAGATGATAGCCCCTATTATTCAGATTTATTTTATAATGAGGGTTATTATTATGTATTCGATTCGACAGCAGAAAACCAGGAAAAGGCTGCATATAAATATCTGCTGCATCTAAAAGGTCAATTTGGAAACCCCATAAAAGATACAGGTATTGTAATAATGACAGATGATGATACTTTAACCTTTGAACAGGTGATGCAATCGGGTCTTTCAAGTGATTTATCTTATAAAAAAAGCATTTCTCCGTATAAACTTATAATGTTTACCATTTCATAGTCCAAAGCCTCACTTATAAAATATATAAATAAATAAGGGGGTTAATTAGCTTTTAATTTTAAAATAAAAAGAACGGAATTCCGTGTTTATGTTATAAAAAATTAATAGAATTCGAGGAGTGATAATATGATTTGTCCATATTGTAATAAAGAGATGGAAATCGGCTATCTTCAAACAGGTCCAAGGATTGCCTGGACAAAGAAAATACATAAATTTTCGTTACTTCCAAAACAGGATGAAATAATGCTTGAAAACAATGTGTTAAAAGGAAGCAACTTCCACGCGTATATTTGCAAACACTGTAAAAAAGTATTATTTGATTACTCTGATAAGGTTTATGAAGAAGGCTAATTGTTGCTAACCCTCCTAACTAATTAGGCCGATTCGATTCCTCTATCGTAGCTTTGCTAACTTTATTATCTAAAATTAAGTTATAGGTGAGACCTGCAAATACTAATAAGCCACCAATTATTTTGCTAGGGGAAAATAAATTAAATATAAGATAATCAATAATCATACCAACAAACAACTGGGCTATAAAGATAAGAAGCGTTAAATAAAATGCAGATATTTTAGGAGTGATATAGCTTGAAAGTACAACTACTAATACCCCAATTACCCCACCTAAATATGCCCACCACGGCACAGATATTAAACTTATGTGAAATATACTTGTTATTTCGCTGCTAAAAAGCAGAAATACAATAGAGAATAATAATCCGACAATATAATTAAAAATAGTCCCTTGAAATATGCCAATTATTCCTGCCAGGTTAGCGTTTATTGTTCTTGAAACTATTATACAAACACCTGCTAATATAGCTAAAAATATCATCACACATGCCCCCTAAAATGCCGCCATTACAACAATACCTGTTATTATAAAAAGTAATCCAATAAGTTTTTTCTTTTGATACTTCATAACATTCATTCCAAGCAGTCCAAAGTGGTCAATAATAATAGAAGCAGCAGATTGACCAAGAAGCCCCAAGGCAAGGGTTAAGGAAACGCCAAGGGAAGCGAAGGTTAAATTATTAAAAAGGATAGTAAAAGCTCCGATAGCTCCAGCACTATATAAATGAAATGGAGCATTTTTATTAATGGTAAATTTCTGTCTGCTTGCAAGGAGAACCATTATAATTGCAATAAGACCAATAATATGGATAATAACAGTCGAGGTATAGTTACCTAAGGTATTTGACAAGGTACCATTAATCATAATCATTAAAGCGATTAAGGCTCCGATAAAGGTCGAGATTAAATTGTTCACACATTTTCCCCCTAAAAAAAGTTATAGAATTAGTTTAGCATGTAATAGTTGAGACATGGTATGACATATGTCATACTTTATAATAACAATATAATTAATTACCGGGAGAAAGATAAAATATGTTTAAAATTCATGACAAGAAATCTATGGAAGAATATATTTTAAAATATAACATTAATGATATTTTTACTGAGGATATGAGGACGTTTATGGAGCTTCTGTTTTTTAAAAAGGGTGAATATATTTGCAGGGACAATGAAAAATTAAATCACTTATTCTTTTTTGTTGATGGAAAAGCAAAAGTGTACTTAACCTTAAGCAATGGAAAGTCTCTTTTACTTTGTTTTTATCAGGACTTTGAGATATTAGGGGATTTGGAATTGATTAATTCAGAGCCTGCTACTACAAACGTACAGGCAATAGTGGATACTTACTGTATTGGTATTTCTACAGAAAAAGTAAAAGCTTATTTGCTTAATGATACTAAATTCTTAAGATACATATGTAATTCTTTAGGTGAAAAGCTTAGTAGATGTTCAAAGAACAGTTCTATTAATTTACTCTATCCTTTAGAAAATAGACTTGCTAGTTATATGCTTACTGCAGGAGAAAATCTTGATGAAAGTCATACCGAAATATCAGAGCTTTTAGGAACAAGCTATAGACATTTATTGAGAACTCTGAATGATATGTGCCAAAAAGGCTTAATAAAAAAGAATGATACTGGCTTTGAAATTATAGACAAAAAGTCTTTGACCAAGCTGGCATCAGATTTATACATAAATTATTAATTTACTACTTAGATAAGGCTTATGATGATAGTAAGTCTGTTCTCGCTTCTGATGAATCCATTGTTTTATTTTCAAATTTTGATGTAGATTCTTCAGGTGGAGATGGCAGCCTAAATCCTAATAGTACATATACAAATTGGCAATGGATTCTGGTTCGGAATAGGGGTGGCAAGTGGAACCTAAAAACATGTGGATATTAAGCAAATTTCAATTTATAATAAACTATTGCACATAATTTATATGATACGTACCATACATAGATATGAGAATAAATTATTTTAATAATATATAGCAGACTTGAAACATGGTTTGCCTATATTATTAATAGCTGTGCAATATATAGTTGACATTATGTTATAAATTGATTACAATTTGTAATGTAGGGAGGTCAGTCATGAAAAATAAAAAAATGAAAATTGCCAGGCTTGAACAAGATATGAATCAAGAAGATTTAGCTAAAGCTGTTGGTGTTACAAGACAGACTATTGGACTAATTGAAGCGGGTAACTATAACCCAACTTTAAACTTATGCATTGCAATATGTCGGGCACTTGGCAAAACATTAAATGACCTGTTTTGGGAGGGAATATAATGAAAAATAATAGAATTCAAGATGAGCGCATCATAGCAGAACGAAGAATAATACAAAGCAGAGGATATGCTTGGATTGTAACAATACTATTAGTATCAATTGTTGTACAACAGTTTTTTATGAAAGCGCCATTTGCACAATATGCGGTTGAATTTTTTATTCTAATAGTATGTGGAATTTATAATACCATTGCCAATTACAAGAAAGGTATTGATATTTGGAATCCTAAAAATGACGGGAAGAAAAAAATTCTATTTAACGCCCTTATATCGGGCTTTGCGTCTGTAGTACTTTTTGCATTTTTGAGCGGTAGCTATAAAGTGAACAACTTGGCATCATACTTTGTTATTTTTGTCGTATGCTCCTATCTATTTCGCTTTATAATGATAGGCATGACCGATAAAAAACAAAGGGCGATAGACAAAGAATTGAACGATGACGATTCAATTGAATAAAATAAAGTATATTTCGGTTGTAGACATATCATATTTTTATAAGATATACAGTTAATGTTATTTGCGTTTGCGGGAGAAGAGAAATACAGATGAAAAAGATACTTTTCTGATATCTATTGATGATTTGGGGTTAGTTTTAAATGCGAGTTTGTAATGTCAAGGCTTAAGAGGTGAATATTATTGGATTATAATAAAAGCTATTTAATTATGCATATTGGGCTTTGGGCAGGCATTTTTGTAGCACTTATATTTGCATTAACTGGAATAAAGTGGATTGCATATATAGGTGTTATGATAATACTGAGTAGTATAGTACAGGCAGCTGTATTAAAGTAAATACCGGTCTATGCTGGTTAGTATTTGGTGTGAAAAGCTTGGATAAACTTATGAATGCAAAGCTGGATTTAAGAGCTATTGAAGAAATAAGCCGGAAGTATAATGTAATTGGAATCACTCCATTTTGCCTAGAGACATTAAATGAAAAATACAGTTATCATATGAGAGCCAGTGCCCCTATTGCCGGAGCAGTAGAAGACCCTGTTTGTGGTACTGGCAATGGATGTGTTGCATCCTATATCATTCACAATAAGCTGATAGAATGTAATGATAGTGTAAATTTAATTGGTGAATAGGGACACGAAATTAACAGACCGGGCTGTGCATATGTAACTATTTCAAAACAACATGATGAAATAAATGAGATAAAAATAGGTGGTACTGCTGTAACTGTATTGAATGGTAATTTGATATTCTAAGACTGTATTAAGTCACATCATTTATATATTATGAAACAAGATTGTTTATACTTGATTTATAGAAGATGAGGAAGCACTATGCGGATAAGTAAGGCAATGGATAAAAGGCCCGTTTTTGATAATTATTTTAACATAAAAAACCAGAAAGGTTTTTTTGGGATTGAAACAATTATCTATGAAACTTTAGCTATCAATTGAGATTATGTTAATAGACAAATGGATTGGTGTTTTCCGGTAGCCGGGTGAATTGAAGGCGGAGGTAAGCTAAATATGAAAAAGCAAAAGATTTTTCCAAAAATGAAAGGCAATGAAAAATTATATAGGATATTAGCTATATTTTCTGTTTTAATGCTGCTTAATAATATCTTTAATAATAGCGTTTATATCAGCAGATTAATTAAGACCATAGATAAAGCTACAGATATAGTACTAATAGTTAATGATGTGGAAGTAAATACATTTCTTTTTGATAAGGTGATACCCGAATTTGTTTATGGAGAAATAGTTGATATTAATAAGCCTTGGGATTACTTATTAGGAAAGGGCAGCAAAAAGTATAGTAATACAAATATAAAAATCCATTACCTAAAGGATGATAAGATAATTGGAAAAGCACAAGTATTTACAAGCTATGATAGTAACGATGAATATATATTTTTTATGAAAAATATATATTATAAAAGCAATAAAAGCTTCAATTCCCTCGTAAGCCCGTATTTAAGCAGGAACATCACAGACACACCATATATGTGGCAGCCATTTACCCCTGAGACCAATGAAATAAGAGATATGACATTTTATATAAAGGATGGCAAAGTTGCAGCATTAGAGATTATTGAGCCATATGAATTGCGTCATGTATATGGGTATGACAGAGATGCGGGATTGCAATATGCCAATGTTAAAAGAGAGGCTTTATGATGAAAGCAATATAGGGCATTAGATATAAAAAACGCGGGAATAATATGGACAAAGCTAAGGTCTTATTAAACCAGATAACAGATGAAATATTAGAAAGAGAAGATTTGTATAAGTCGAAAAGGGATGCGTTTATTAATAAATTATCTTTATATGAAAAAGAAAAAGAAAATAAGACAATGAATTTTAAAAAGCTTGAAAACTTTATCTTTTTGGTAAAAAAGAATATAAAGGATTATCCGAATTTTAAATCATTCTTATGGAGCCTCGAAGCAAGGGGCATTTGTGGAGAGGATTACAATGCAATGGATGAAGAAGAATTTCATGAACTTTTAAAAATCGTAGATATGTTTTTAAGATTGTCCTATTGGGGATAAAATATAAATTGAAATGGCGAAAGACACTATGGCGAAATCAAATATTAGAGCCTCTTTTTCTATGATATAGAAAAAGTGTGGGATATTGTAACTTCCAAGCATTTAAAAAATATATTTAAGCGCATCCTTTGTATACTATAGTAATGCAGATACATAATGTTAAAGAAATAATTATGTATATATATTAATTAACAAAGTAAACTTGTATTAAAGCACGTTGATGATTACACTTTGTGGTATAATATAATTAAATTGATTTTAATTAATACTTTAGAAGGGGGATGGACCAATGATGTATCCATATATGACTTTATCTGACGAGACAGAGATAACGCATTCGCATGTTATTGAAGAAGATGGACTCCAAAGCGTTGAAGTTCATTTCGAACGACCAAGGTCAAACGGTTTTGATATGGCAAGGTGCGTTTTACCTACCTATACATGGATTAAATGCGAGGGATTCTCAGATGAAGAAATTAAAAAGTTTGAAGCATTCCTCCATAACAATGCACATTTATTATATAGATATGCTGCATCAGGGGGAATAAAAATTGCCTAGCCTATTCCGTATTGGTCCTTACCTAGTGTTTTTCTGGTCAAATGAAAATTATGAGCCAATTCACGTGCATATAGGCAAAGGCAAGCCAGTTCCCAATGCAACTAAAGTATGGCTAACAAAAGCCGGCGGCTGTATTGTCGCTAATAATTCTAGCAAAATACCAGAAAGAGAACTTAATGAAATATTGGAAATTGTAGCGGCTCAATACCTTTTGATATGTGAAGAATGGAAAAATCATTTCAAGACAGAGGAAATTAAATTTTTCTGCTAAGAAAATGTTCTATAGCGACAATAAGCGGCGATTGGTCTACTTTTATAGCCATTGCCTAAAGAGTGATATATTCAATACATTATTTTGTAATTTAAATAAAGTTTATTTATAGAAAGTGTGATGGATGAAGAGAAATTATAGTTCCCGTAATTAGATTATAAGCAACTATAAAAGGGTATAGCACTTAAATTTAAGGTGCGTTACCCTTTTGTTGTCGGTCATAATAATGGGATGATATACTGAGTATTGGTGGACTTATACGAAGTAAAAATCTTTATATTTGCCCCGGAACGTTTATACAAAGTTATCGTCTTAATTATTAGGAGGTGTTTAGCGTGAAAAAAATCACTTTATTGCTCGTGTTGCTGCTAACTCTAACAGCTTGTAACAGCAATACAAATATAACTGCCAAAAACTTAATGGCAGGCGTTAACAGAAATGATATTACTCCAATCGTCATTAATAATCCGCAGGAAAGTAGTGTAGATAAAGCAACGGAAATCACTAATTTTTCTCTTAATATTTTCAAAAAAATCCTCGAGAGTGAAAACACACTTATTTCGCCACTTTCTATCATTTCCGCTTTATCCATGACGGCAAACGGTGCGGAAAAGGAAACGCTGTCCCAAATGGAGGAAGTTTTCGGTGCAGACATAGATGGCTTGAATCAATATCTCTATGCCTATAAATTCTATCTTCCCACTGCCGATAAATACAAGGTGAGCCTTGCCAATTCTATATGGTTTAAGGATATCGAAAGCCTGACAGTAGAAAAGGAATTTTTGCAAATAAATAAGGACTATTACGATGCCGAAGTTTATAAAGCTCCTTTCGATGACAGCACAAAAAATGACATTAACGCTTGGGTACATAAAAAAACGAATGGACAGATTCAAAAGCTTTTAGAAGAAAAGCCACCCGAAAATTCTGTAATGTACCTTATAAATGCACTGTCTTTTGATGCTGAGTGGCAGAGTATCTACAAAGATACTTCTGTGCGTAAAGGTGAATTTACTACACAGGACGGCGATAAAAAGACGGTTGATTTTATGCACAGTAACGAATATGGCTATATTGAATTGCCGCATGCCATCGGATTTTCAAAGCCTTATGCCGATAATCAATATTCCTTTGTGGCATTGCTACCCGACGAAGGACTTGAAGTATCGGACTTTATGGACTTAATAGATGGTAAAACAATAATTAATGCCGTTAAAAACCAAAGGGATGATGAGGTGTACACCTCTATGCCTAAATTTGCATTTGAATATAGCAAAGAGCTTTCAGAAGTACTGAAGGAATTGGGTATAAAGGACGCTTTTGATGCAGATTTTGCAGATTTTAGCTCACTCGGACAGTCGGTGGATGGTAATATTTTTATAAACCGTGTTATCCACAAGACAAGAATTGAAGTAGATGAAAGAGGCACAAAGGCAGGTGCTGTTACAGCTGTAGAAATGGAAGCAGAATGCGCTGCCCCGGCTGAACCTAAGACAGTTAACCTAAATCGCCCGTTTTTCTTTATGATAGTGGACAGCGAATTTAATATGCCGATTTTTATGGGTGCTTTAAACGATGTGACATAATAAAATGAATATAATTCTATATATGGAGGTAGGAAATATGTTTGTAGAAAAATTTAATAAATTATTTTTGATATTTATAGCTATAATAATTCTCACTGGTTGCTTTGCAGGCTGTTCTTCTTCGATGGGTGCTAACGAAAGCAACAGCCCAAAGACAACTATATTGACTAAGGAAGAATTGGATTATTTTAATGGGGATGAGTTTTTTAACGGCGAATACATGAATATCCGAAATCAGTTTTTAAGTTCAATTTATGATAAACCTGAAAAAATTGATTTATATAATTTGTTTTATTGCGGCAGTGGGGCGGAAGAAATGTTTGCAACAGAAGCGGAAAGATTGGCTATTATAGCATACAATGAATGGGAAATGGAACCGGATTGCGGATGCGAAAAAATAAGCCGTGACAATATGGAAGCCGTGCTTATGGAATATATGGGGATCACCTTAGCAGATACGGAAAAAGTAGGTTTAGATGATTTTACTTACCTCGAAGAATACGATGCTTATTATTTATATCATGGTGACACTAATTATCGCATGAAAATAGCATTTGCAGCCGGTGAAAAGACGGGTGACATAATACGATTATTTTATGATGATGAATTTATGGCAGACGGAAAGAAGATACTCACATTACAAGAAAAAGACGGATCCTACCTGTTTGTTTCCAATGTAAGATCTTAATACAAACTTATCAGATTACAGGAGAATGTATGCTTAGAGGATTTAGTAAAAGAAAGTCTATGATTATAATAATCTTGTTTTCTATATCATTATTTTTTTTATGGCAAAATAATGATATTACAGTAACAGAGATTGATTACTATAATGATAAAATACCTGATGGATTTAATGGTTATTCTATTGTTCACATTTCCGATCTTCATAATAAAAGCTTTGGTAAAAATCAGGAATACTTATTAAAGAAAGTGCGTATTGCTGAACCTGATATAATTGTGATTACGGGAGACTTGGTAGACAGGAGAAAGTATAACCTTGATATAGCAATGAAATTTATTGATGGAGCTATGAAAATTGCTCCTGTATATTACGTTTCAGGAAATCATGAAGCCTGGTCAAAGGATTATAAAAATATAAGTCAGAGATTATTAGATTACGGTGTTAAGATCCTTGATGATAACAAGGTTGCTCTAAAGGAAGGAAAATATGAAATAGAGATTTTGGGCTTATCGGATCCGGATTTTTTAACATCTAATTATTTAGAAGGTACAGATTTATCAAAACTAAAAGAAGAGCTATCAAAACTTTCCGATGATTCACTTTTTCAAATTTTACTTTCCCATAGACCTGAATTATTTGATTTATATGCAGATGCAAATATAGACCTTATATTTTCCGGGCATGCACATGGAGGACAATTTAGGATTCCTTTTATTGGAGGGCTTGTTGCGCCTGATCAAGGATTATTTCCGAAATATACAAGCGGTGCCTATGTTCAAAACCAATCAACGCTTATTGTAAGCAGGGGACTTGGCAATAGCATAATACCCGTAAGAATACTCAATAGGCCGGAAATCATTAAAGTTACCTTGAAAAAAAATGATATTATGTTTAGATAAATATGTTTTTGATAAAGGCTGTTCTAAAACCTATTAAAAATATATAGGGTTGCAGTGAATGCCAAATTATAAGAGGTGAGTGATGTTGGATTATAATAGAAGCTATTTA
>CAZMPR010000010.1:0-13959 GCA_964568265.1 uncultured Clostridiaceae bacterium
GGGCTCTATCTTTAGTATTTCTTCCGCTACGTTAAATCCGTTTAGACCGGGCATTTCTATGTCCAAAAAAACCACATGGGGTTTTAAGGCACCGATCCTTACCAATGCTTCCAAAGGGTTTGACAGCATATCAAGGACCACTATGTCTTCCTCAAATTGGCTTAATACAAAATTTAGATTCTTTAATGCTAAAACTTCATCATCTACTAATACTACTTCAATCATTTTCTCATCCTTTCACTTTTATACTCAGTTATGCGGAATACTAAAGCGAATACGGGTACCTTTACCGGGCTCGCTTTCTACGGAAAGCCCTGCACCAAATTGGAGCATTAGCCTATCATGAACATTTCGCAGCCCTATTCCCTTCCTATTATCGCTGTTTTCAAATATGGATTTTATCATCTTTGCATCCATACCTATTCCATCATCCCATATACTAAAAACATTGTGATTATCCTGTTTAGCAGCTGATATTGTTATTTTGCCTCCTTCAGGCTTGTTATATATTCCATGTTTAACCGCATTTTCAACCAAAGGTTGAAGTATTAAAGGAGGGATTAATTGATTATCTCCAATATCTATATTTATTTCGTATTTCAGCTTATCTCCAAATCTTGCTTTTTCAATATTTAAATAGGCCTTAACCAGATTTATCTCCATAATTAAGGGTATAGGGTTCAGCATGCTTTTTAAACCGAACTTGCCCCTTAGGTAACTGCTGAATTCGCCTAAAAGTTCATAGGCTTTTTCAGGTTGATCTATACATAAGCCCATTATGCTGTTTAGTGCATTATATAGAAAATGGGGTCTTATTTGGGCTTGTAAAAAGCCTAATTGAGATTCCAAAGCTTCCCATACTGACTTTTTCATCATAATAAGAGTCTTTACTCTTGCCAGCAGTTCATTTTTATCAAAGGATCTGGCAAGGTAATCATTAGCTCCTAATTCAAAAATTCTGGTAATGTCCTCCGCCCTATTTTTCACGGAGATAACCAAAATGGGGAGCTCAGTCAATGTATATCTTTGTCTTAATTCGCGGCATACCTCATAGCCGGACATTTCGGGCATCATTATATCAAGTATGACAAGATCGTATTCTCTTGTCCCATGCAAAAGCTCCAAGGCTTCCTTTCCGCCGCTCAATGTATCTACGCTGTAACCTTCTCGGGAAAGGTGGCTCTTTAGTACTTCTCTATTTATGCTCTCGTCATCCACGATAAGAATTTTATCCGCCTTTTCTTTGTTGTTGCAGCCACTTGTAAAGTAATCCTCTCTTATCTGCTTTCTTTTGCTGAATGCAGCATTTCCTCGCTCTGTTGCCGTCTTTATACCCATAGGCAGCGTAAATTCAAATTCTGTGCCCTCATACATCTTTGACTGTACTTCTATGATACCCCCGTGAAGTTCAACGAGTTTCCGTGTTATAAAAAGTCCCAAACCGAAGCCCCCGTATTTTATTGATGTGCCCTGAGAAAATTGCGTGTAGGGATCGAATATGCTATTTAGCTTTTCCTCCGGTATACCGCTTCCGGTGTCATATACCGTGACCTTTATCATGTCGCCTTCTCTTAAACCCGATATACCTATCTTGCCTGATTGGGTAAACTTTATTGCGTTTTCTACCAGATTATAAAAAATCTGATACAGTCTGTTTTCATCTGACTTCACATAAAATGTATCCGGTGGTATTTCATTTATAAGCTGTATTGGCTTATCATTCAATAATGGGCGGCATATAGCAAGGATTGATTCTGCAACATGGCACAAATCCAAGTCAACTAAGGACAATGATATATCCCGGTTTTTTAGCTTTGAAAAGTCCTGAACATCGCTTACCAGATTTACCAGGCGTCTCCCATTTGACACTATAAGGTCTAAGCCGGATTTTTGATAATCGTTCAGTATGCCTGCATCTTCGCCACACAACGATTCTGCAATTCCGATCATTCCACTTATAGGGGTCATAAATCCGTGGGCAACATCATCTAAAAATTCGTCCTTCAGCTTATCTTTGACAATCAACTGATGATTGAGCACATCTATATCATCAAAAGCCCCGGTAAATCTCCTAAGAATTAAAATAGCCTGTGTAAAGGCAAGGACAAAAACACCTATAGGATATAAGTTGCCTACTTTGGCTTTTTCATTGTAATACAACATATCATTTATTGCCGCAGCAAAAAAAACGGTACCGCTTAATATAACCAGCCATGCCTCGGCTTTCTTGGCTATAATAGCTTTAAATAATGCATAAAGCAAATATAGAAGCAGTAGGACGGTATATAGCTGAAATATGATAAGAATGCGTGAAAAGAAGCTGGGAGAAGTAAAAAAAACTATAAAGGTACCTATTATCGCAACAACCTTCGCAATCAACCAAACGAGCTTTCCTACTTCTTCTGGATACATGTATTTGATAAAACCGGCAAAAGCCGCAATACCGCCGTAAAATGTCATGTACTCCAACCTTAGCGCCATCTCTTGGGATATAAAATCAAAAAATCTAACGAGGAGTATATTCCCTACAGATACGGCTCTTAATGAGAGCAATAAACAAAATATGCCAAAGTAAAGAGCTGCTAATTCTTTTTTTCTTATAAAATAAAAAGCCACATAAAATATACCCAAAGCCAACAGCACTCCGTATATGAGTATATCTACAGCCATACTGCGATCATAGGAGTTTTTCAGACTTATATAATTGCCGAATACTATGGGAGACCACATGCCGCCCATTCGATGCATGAAATTCGATACTTGCAGTACAAGTTGGATTTCTCCTTCTTTTTGCTCTACAGGTATCACTGTTCTATAATGCTTTGCCCTGCTTTCTCCTTTGGAACGGCCTACATTGCCCTGCTCACTTACAAGCTCCCCGTTTACCCACAGTTTATGAGCGGTATATATGGAAGGCAGCTTCAGGGCCAATTGATCTGCATCCTTTGGTACCAATATGGTCAGCTTATATGTAGCAAATCCGTCTCCTCCTACGGCTTTATCATCAGCTATGTAGCTATTCCAGGAGCTTGGAACTTTTATGTACTTTATATCTTCTTTATTATTTTTTAACTCTTTAGGGCTTAAAAGCTTTCCCCAATAAAACTCCCACTCGCCTTCTAAGTTTATCTTTCTGCCTCTATAGCTATTCCAATCCGTGAGATTGATTATTCCGTTTATGGACTCATAGGATTTTACCTCACCATAGACAATGCAGGTAAGTTTAAATAATAATAAAATGCAAAGAAATATTACAGTTTTGATAAGTTTGTTTTTGTTTTTTTGAAACATTTTAAGTCAAACCTTCCTCAAAATCTGATATTATCTTACCATAATATTCAGCAAATTACATCAATGAAAATCTAAGCTTCCAATTTTCCATAAAACCACTCCCAATCACTGCCCATTCCCCTTTTTCCCCAGGAGGCGTCCCGTAACCAGTATCGTTAAACCATAGCTTATTGGCCACTGAGCGGCTGCAATCATAATAGACTAATTGCTGTTTTTTCACATTATGGAACACTTTTGAGATATACTTTCTTGATCCATTGTTAATCTGTCTAAGAAAATCACATTATTAGTACCCCAGTCTCCATTATTTCTTTTGAAATTGAATTAGATTTATTAAAATCTGATGTCTTGAATGGTTTAGGCTCAATCCTATAATCAACTTTTCTCCTAATCCTCATTAACAGCATTGTATATTCTATTGGATCCCCTACAAAATCATCCCCCTGATATTGTACCTATATCTTATTCCCCATGCAGCCATAAATATATTTCACTAACATTTTTATCTATGTAATCATTTATATGCGACACTTCATTAAACCATATTGCTTCCTCTTATCCTGATGTAAATATTATACAATAAATTTGGTTGCCAGATAACATAACGCTTAGCCCTATGGCGCTTTTATTTTTTATTGAACATTTTATAAATGATGCATCATTATCTGTTCTTTTCTTTTAGTCCTGAAATTATTAAAGATACTGATATTACTAACTCTAATAATATAATTATCCCAATAAAAGGGTGAATATTGCTTGTTATTGTTCCACCTACACCGCCTGCAGTCATAGCATATCTAAAGTAAAATTGATATAAAACTAACGTAATAATAATATGGCTAAAAGTACCAAATAAAAACGTTAAACCAAATTTTAACATGTTTATCCTCCTTTACTTCATATAATTCTCCTAATGCACATTATATCATACCATCCTATTACTATGGCTAAAGATACAAAAAAGGTATTACACCATAAACTTAAGTGCAATACCTTTTTTATTTTAGCCGACAGCCCCGTTATAGGGCCGTCGAGCGAATAATATTCGCCCCTACATTTGATGTATTTAGATTGCTGAAGACTAAAGATCACCTCTGCTGTATTTAATTCGATTGATTTTTTTCATTAATGGCGGCCTGTGCCGCTGCCAATCTTGCTATAGGCACTCTAAAAGGTGAACAGGATACATAGTCAAGACCTATTTGATGACAAAACTCTACAGAGGACGGTTCCCCGCCATGTTCTCCGCATATGCCAAGCTTTATATCAGGTCTTTGCTTTCTGCCTAATTCTACAGCCATTTTCATCAGCCTGCCGACACCTTTTCTGTCTATGCTTTGAAACGGGTCTTTATCAAGTATTTTCTTTTTCAAGTATTCTTCTATTACCTTGCCGGCATCGTCTCTGGAGAGTCCATAGGTCATTTGGGTCAGGTCATTGGTGCCAAATGAGAAGAATTCAGCTTCTTGTGCTATATCATCGGCAACTATACAAGCTCTGGGTATCTCTATCATGGTTCCGTATAGATATTTCAATTCTATGCCGGATTCTTTTATTAATTCATCGGCTATTTTTACTACGATTTCCTTAATATAAGTCAATTCTCTCGGTTTTACAATCAAGGGTATCATTATTTCAGGTTTTACATCAATGCCCTCTTCTTTTTTTACTTGTATGGCAGCTTCTATTATAGCTCTTGTCTGCATCTCTGCAATTTCCGGATATGATATTGCCAGTCTACATCCTCTGTGGCCTAACATAGGATTGACTTCTTTTAAATCTTCCACTCTTATTTTGAGTTTTTCGAAGTCAATTTTCATTTCAACGGCTAATTCCTGCAGGCTTTTATCGTCTTTCGGTAAAAATTCATGTAAAGGCGGGTCAAGGAGTCTTATTGTTATGGGCCTTCCACCCATTGCCTTGTATATACCGATGAAGTCTTCTTTTTGCATGGGCAGAATTTTTTCCAGGGCTGCACGCCTTTGCTCAACATTATCTGCTAATATCATTTCTCTAACCGCAGCTATCCTGTCCTCTTCAAAGAACATATGCTCAGTTCTGCACAGTCCGATTCCCTCAGCCCCTAATTCCACAGCTTTTGCTGCATCTTTCGGTGTATCTGCATTTGCCCTTACTCTAAGTCTTCTAATATTATCAGCCCAGGACATAAGTGTGATGTATTGTTCACTTAGTTCCGGTTCAAGGGTCGGTATTATTCCCTCATATACGTTTCCCGTACTGCCGTTTAAGGATATAAAGTCGCCCTCTTTAAAAGTTTTGTCGTCTACAGTAAAGTATTTGGAGTTTTCATTAACTTTGATTGCTTCGCAGCCCGCTACGCAGCATTTGCCCATACCTCTTGCCACAACTGCGGCGTGGGAGGTCATTCCTCCTCTTGAGGTTAGAATTCCTTTTGCTTCTACCATACCTTCTATATCTTCCGGGGAGGTCTCTTGCCTTACTAAAATGACTTGCTCTCCCCTTTTTGATGCAGTTACAGCATCGGATGCGGAAAAGTATATTTTACCGCTGGCTGCTCCCGGTGAGGCAGGTAAGCCTTTTGCTATTGGTTTTGTATTTTTAAGTATGTTTTTATCAAAGGTTTGATGAAGAAGGTGCATTATTTGCGATGGCTCAACTCTAAGTAATGCTTCTTCTTCGTTCAGTTTGCCTTCTCCCACCGCTTCTACGGCTATTCTTACAGCAGCTTCCACCGTTCTTTTACCATTTCTTGTTTGAAGTATAAACAGCTTTCCCTTTTCTATGGTAAATTCTATATCCTGCATATCTCTATAGTGGTTTTCCAATAGTTCCGCTGTTTCGGCAAATTGTTCGTAAATTTCAGGCATTACTGTTTTGAGCTTTTCTATGTCAAGCGGTGTTCTTATGCCTGCAACAACGTCTTCTCCTTGGGCATTGACCAGAAATTCTCCGAATAGTTTTTTCTCCCCGGTTGCCGGGTTTCGGGTAAAGGCAACTCCTGTTCCGCAGTCATCGCCCATATTTCCAAATACCATGGATTGAACGTTCACTGCTGTTCCCAAGTTATCGGAAATGTTATGGATTCTTCTATATATTACCGCTCTCTCGGTATTCCAGGATTTGAATACGGCTTCTATTGCCAGCAGTAATTGGTCTGTCGGGTTTTCAGGAAATTCTTTTTCAGTTTCTTCTTTATAGCATTTTTTAAATTCTTTCACTATATTTTTTAGTGATGCTACATCTAATTCAGTATCAGATTCCACTTTTTGCTCTTTTTTCTGCTGATCAAATATTTCGTCAAATTTTGTCTTGTCGATATTCATTACTACGTTTCCGAACATTTGGATGAATCTTCTGTAACTGTCATAGGCAAATCTTTCATTGTTTGAGTTTTTTGCCAATGCTTCTACTGTGTTATCATTCAGTCCTAAATTGAGTATAGTATCCATCATTCCAGGCATAGAAAATTTAGCGCCTGATCTGACTGATACCAGCAGCGGATTTTCTTTATCTCCAAATCTCTTGCCTGATTTATTTTCTAATTCCTTAAGCTTGATATCAATTTCTTCTATAAGTTCATCCCATAGTTTATGGTTTTTTACGTAGTAAGTATTGCAAGCTTCCGTAGTTATTGTAAAGCCAAAAGGGACCGGCAATCCTATGTTGCTCATTTCCGCAAGATTTGCCCCTTTACCCCCTAACAAGTCCTTCATCTGTGCTGTTCCTTCATTGAAGTTGTAGATGTACTTTTTCATATGCTTTGCTCCTTTTAATTCTTATTTCTATTGTTTTTAATATATTTTATGTATATTAGTAGTAAAATAACAGCGATTTAATTGATTTAATTATCAGGCTTTTCCTGTCCTTTTAAAGCTTTCATTATAATACCTGCAGTCTCTTCAATAGCTTTATCAGTAACATCAATTATTTGACATCCTATACCATCCATTATCTTTTTGGCATATTCCAGTTCTTTATGTATGCGATCCATATTTGCATAATTAGCCTCATAATTTAAACCCAAAGCCCTTAGTCTTTCTTGTCTTATGGCATTTAATTTAGCCGGATTTGTGATAAGTCCGAACACTTTTTTAGGTGAAACTTCATAAAGTTCTTTAGGCGGTTTAACCTCAGGTGCTAAAGGTACATTAGCTACTTTAATATATTTATTCGCTAAATACATACACAAAGGTGTTTTTGATGTCCTTGAAACACCAATTATCACGGCATCGGCTTCTTTTATTCCTTTTGTATCTTTCCCATCATCGTATTTAACCGCAAACTCGACTGCCTCAACCTTTTTAAAATATTCCTTATCCAACTGTCTAATGATTCCCGGTACAAAAATGGGCTTTTTATTTGTCATAAATGAAATTGCTTCAATCGCAGGCCCCATTATATCTACACAATTAATATTGTTTTCTTTTGCGATATCTTCCAGATATTCTTTTAATTCCGGCATTATTATCGTATACATAATAATACTATTGTATTCTTTTGCTTCATTTATTACTTTTTCAATTGCATCCTTGCTGTTAATATAAGGTATTCTTTTAATTTGTTCTTTTGAAATTCTAAATTGAGCCGCCGCTGCTCTTGCAACTTGTTCTGCTGTTTCACCGATTGAATCGGATAAAACATATATTACAGATTTCTTATCTGGCATAAAGATCCTCCTCTGTCAATGTTATTGATTTATAATAACTTAATTATTTATATGAGAAAGTAAGTTAAAAATCTTCTAAATTTGTTTATATTTCAATATATTATCATAAAAGTTTCTGCATTACCATATTTTTTTTGAAACTTTACTTTCTTAGGTTGCATTTTTTGAGTTTTTTATTTATTCTAATAATAGTTATTAAAAAAAGCCGTGCCGTATAAGCGCGACTTTTTTAACCTGTTTCAATATTTACTATCCCGTTATAACTATTGAGCTGAAATCCGCAAATATGTTCATCATGTCGCTTATAAGTTTTAAAATGGATAATCTGTTGTTTTTTAAGTCCTCTTCTTCAACCATTACCATAATGTTATCAAAAAAGTCGTCTATAGGAATTTTTAAATACTTGAGTGAATACATTGCCGCATTATAATCTCTTGCCAACATGGCAGCTTCAAATTTTATCTTTGTTTCTTCGTAAGCAGTCATTAATGCTTTTTCTTCATCAAGATTAATCAACTCGGGGTTAACCTTAACTTCATTGCATTTCGTTGCCAAATTTGAAACCCTGTTAAATGAACCGATAATGTCTAAGAAGCCTTCATCTTTTTTCTTCCATTTGTCAATCTCACTAATCCTTAGATATGCATCATATAAATCATTTATTTTTTCATCCAAAACGGAATCTAAAATATCATAATCAAATCCTTTATCCAAAAGTACATTTCTTAGTCTTTCCCTAAAAAATCTTATTATTTCATTTAGTATTTTCTCTTTTTCATCTTTTAGGATTGCTTTTTCCGCAAAAGGTGCTATAGCTGTATAAAGAAGCTCTTTTAAATCCAGCTGCAAGGATTTTGCCAACAATATATTGATAATTCCTATGGCATTTCTCCTTAATGCGTAGGGATCATGGCTACCTGTCGGTTGTATACCTATTGAAAAACAACCGGTAATGGTATCAATTTTATCCGATATGCTTAAGATTGAGCCTATAGTTGATGAAGGTATATCATCACCCGCATATCTTGGCATATAATGCTCTTCAATTGCATTCGCCACATCGTAATTTTCGCCTTGTATCAATGCATATTCCTTTCCCATTACACCTTGAAGTTCATCAAATTCTTTTACCATATTTGTTACCAAATCTGCTTTACACAGATAGGCTGCACGTTCTAAATATTCTTTTTCCCTTTCATCTAAATCAAGTTTCCCGGCTAAATATGCAGATACTTTTTTTATGTTATTTGTTTTATCAAACATTGTACCAATAGTTTCCTGAAAAACTACGTTCTTTAATTTTTCCGCCGATTGCTCTAACTTTGTTTTTTTATCTTCTTCATAGAAGAATCTGGCATCTGAAAGCCTTGCACGCAGTACTTTTTCATTGCCTTCTTTCACTATATGGATAAATTCACTGTCTCCGTTTCTTACGGCAATAAAGTGATTCATAAGCTTACCGTTTTTATCCTCCAATGGAAAGTATCTTTGATGCTCCTTCATGGGCGTAATTACAACCTCCCTTGGAAGTGATAAAAATTCTTTATCAAAGTCCCCGCAAAAAGCAGTAGGATATTCAACTAAATATAATACTTCTTCTAAAAGAGCATCATCTGTGATAACTGTTCCCCCTTTTTCCTGGGCAATGTCAGCTATTTGCTCTTTTATTATTTGTCTTCTTTTATCTTGATCAACAATAACATATCCCGACTTCAATTTCTCAAAGTATTCGCTCGTATTATTCACTTTTATATCCCCATCAGATAATGTTCTGTGGCCTTTAGTAAATCTACTACATGGAATCCCGTCTTTATTAAATTCTATCAACTCTTCACCATATATAGGCATCAGCCACCTTATAGGTCTAACAAACCTAAATGATTTACCTCCCCACTTCATTGATTTGGGGAAAGTAATTGATGTGATTATTTGAGGAAGCAAAACTTTTAGCACCTCTTGGGTGTTGTTTCCTTTTTCGGACTTTTTAGCATAAACATATTCTGTACCCGATAATTCCTTAATAATTAAATCTTCTGGTTTTAATTTATTTCCGTTCATAAAACCCAACAATGCTTTTGTAGGTTTATCGTCAGAATCATAAGAAGCTTTTATTGATGGGCCTTTTATTTCCATTTCCAAATCTTCTTGCTTATCTTCTACAGCTTTCACTAATAATGTTAATCTTCTTGGTGTACCGTAGGTCTTTATTTCATCGAATACAATTCTGTTTTCGTTTAATACTCTCTCAGATTCGGTTTTTAGCCGATTTAATGTTTTATTCATAAATCTAGCGGGAATCTCTTCAGTACCTATCTCGAATAACAAATCCTTTTTCATTCTAACACCTCCGTTTATGCTTTTTTCATGTTCCCAAACTTTTCAAGCAGGGGATACCCCCCATCTTCTCTTTGTTTTAAATATGATTGAGCTACAGCCTTAGCCAAATTTCTTACTCTCGATATAAATCCGGTTCTTTCCGTAACGGATATAGCACCTCTTGAATCCAAAACATTAAATGTATGAGAACATTTTAAAACATAATCATAAGCCGGCATAATAATACCCTTTTTTATTACCCGCTTTGCCTCTTTTTCATACGAATCGAAAAGGCTGAAAAGTAAATCGGTATCCGCCTCCTCAAAACTATAAATCGAATGTTCTACCTCCGCCATTTTGAATATATCTCCGTAAGTCACACCTTTTACCCATTCTATATCAAATACATTATCCTTTTCTTGGATGTACATAGCAATTCGTTCTAATCCATAAGTAAGCTCGGCAGATTCCAGCTCGCAATCAAAGCCCCCTACCTGTTGGAAATATGTGAACTGAGTTATCTCCATACCGTCTAACCACACTTCCCATCCCAAGCCCCATGCTCCTAAAGTAGGCGCTTCCCAATTATCTTCTACAAACCTTATATCATGTTTAGCCGGTTCTATTCCCAAAGCCGTCAAAGAACCTAAATATAATTCCTGTATGTTATCAGGCGAAGGCTTTAGTATTACTTGATATTGATGATGTTGGTAAACCCTATTGGGATTTTCACCGTATCTGGCGTCTGCAGGTCTTCTGGAAGGTTCAACGTAAGCTACCCTCCATGGTTCGGGTCCCAGTGCTTTTAAAAATGTAAAAGGACTCATTGTGCCCGCACCCACTTCCACATCATAAGGCTGGGCTATAACGCAGTTTTGTACAGCCCAGTAATTCTGAAGCTTCAGTATTATTTCCTGAAATGTCATAAGAACCCCTCCGTTTTTAAATGTTCGTTACAATAAAAAAAGCTTCCGTCCTGTAAGGGACGAAAGGTTTTCTTCCGCGGTTCCACCCTTATTGACAGCGCTCAAGCTATCCTCTTATTGTTCTCAGCTCATAGGTGCCTTCTCTATAAATGAATACCGCTTCACACCCCTCAGCGGCTCTCTTAAACTTACATTTATAGTTACTTTTCCTCATCTTAGCTACTTTTGGTTACTTTTGATTTAAATTTAGCAAAATCCGCACTGTTTGTCAATAATCTTTTGTTATTTGGCATTTAAACTGTTCGAATCAGGAGCCGTATATATCGTTTTTATTTGTATTACTATTAGTATCCGTGACAGCCGTATTGCCTATATCGGGTTGATTCTGGGTATTGCTTATATTGGGTTGATTTTGAGTGCTGCTTTGCTGCGCATTATTTTTACACCCGTCTGAAATATTTTTAACATCTTCAGCTATATTCTTTACTTTATTTGTTACTTCACCGACAGCAGTGTTGATTAAATTGCTTACATTTATAACACCTTTGTTTTGTCTCTCAATTTCTATAACACAATTTGAAAGCAGTGCCAAAGTTGCGCCTAATGCGGTTAATTTTGGAATAATTACAGCAGTTACAGCACCCGCGGTTACCGGAACATCAAGAATGACAGTATTATCTTTTTTTATACGTACCCTATTCACATTTCCCGTTTTCAATACGTTTTTCAGCTTATCTACTACCTGATTACCTTTCATAGATATGGTTTCTGTCCAATTCTTTTCTTCCGCCTCTTCAATATTAATAATTGCATCAACAACATTACCGTTTGCAGCCGTCAAAGCATCTCTTGATTCTTTATAGGTCACTCCTGTTCTTTCTCTTATTGTATCTATTTTTTCAAGCGTTATATCCAATTCCATTCTCCTTTCAAAATTTTGTAGGAATCGTCAGATGGTATCAAAACTTTTAATATTGTTTATGAAAACCATAGATTTAAATCTTTTATCCATATGCTGCTGAATAAATTCAGAAATAATTCTATCGGCTTCTATAAAAATAGTATTATCAATTTTAATGCTATTTAATCTTGAAACCGGCTTAATCAACAAAATTTTAAAAAATTCCAATGTGTTCGGATTAATTCTGATTGAATCAACTTCTTTAGAACAATTCTCACATATAACTCCGCCAAGTTCTACACTGAATGCATTGTGTATGCCCTCTTTACCGCAATATACACATTTTTTTAAAGAAGGTCTGAATCCGCTTAAATCCAATAATTTAATCTGATACGCATTAGATAAAATACCCAAAGGAATTTCCTTTTTTGATAAGTAAAATAATGATTTTGCCAACAAAAGAAAAATATTCTTGCATTGCATATCCTCATCGGTAACCGTATCTGCAAGTTCTGCAAAATATACCGCATAGGAAAGCATCAATAAGTCTTTTCTCAGCTCATAAAAAGACTCACGAAGCTCACAGCTGTTAATATGATATAAATTACTGCCTTTATAAAGAATAAAATCACTGAAAGCAAAAACTTCACAACTTGATATCAAACGGCTTTTGGGTCTTCTGCATCCTTTTGCAAATACTTTTATTTTCCCCTTATCTTCTGTCAGTAATGTCAGTATTCTGTCAGCTTCATTCAAATTCGTATATTTTAAAACCAAACCCCGGGTTTTAATTATTGACATTTTACACCTCTACCTATATCCTAAATCTTTCAAAACCGAAATACTGTCTCGCCAATCTTTTTTGACTTTTACCCAAAGTTGAAGATTTACTTTGTAATTCAAAAATTTCTCTATATCTGTTCTAGCCTTGCTGCCAATAGCTTTTATCATTCCGCCGTTTTTGCCTATTATTATTCTTTTGTGAGATTCTTTATCACAATATATGTTCGCTTCTATATCTATTATCTCTCTTTCTGCCCTTTCTTTCATGCTCATTACCTCTACCGCAGTGCCGTGGGGTATTTCTTCTTTTGTTAAAAGAAGAATCTTTTCTCTGATGAATTCCGCAATAATAAACCGCTCCGGCATATCTATTATCATATCCGCAGGAAAATACATGGGCCCTTCAGGTAATAATTCCTTTATTCTATTTAAAACTAAGTCGGTATTTTTACCGTCAATCGCTGAAATAGGTATCATAAAATCGAAAACATCCTGATACAATGTCAATTTAGCCAAGACTTTTTCCAACTCGGCTTTGTTAATCTTGTCAATTTTATTAAGTGCCAAAATCTTTTTGGTTTGTACTTCCTTTAATATATCAAATAAAAACAAATCTCCGGCACCAATTTGGACAGAACAATCAATTAAGGCTATAACAATATCTACACCTTTTAATGATTGAACGGCGGAACTTACCATGTATTCACCCAGTTTATGCTTTGGTTTATGAATACCGGGCGTATCTATAAATACAATTTGATAATCATCTTTTGTATATATACTTCTGATTGAATTCCTCGTGGTTTGCGGCTTGTTTGATATTATATTAAGCCTTTCACCCATAAAAGTATTTATGAGGGTTGATTTACCTACATTGGGTCTGCCGACTATCGAAACAAAACCTGATTTAAACTCTTTATCCACTGCATTACCTCTTTTTCTATTGTCTTTAGCTTTCTATAGGAACAAACTCGGTAAAAGCATGGGGTAACAACTCTTTTAACTTGTGTTCCCTTGTTTCTTTTCCGTTAGTAATCATTACTGTCAGTTCAAGTCCGAATTCTGACATGAATTGCCGGCATATGCCGCAGGGG
>CAZMPR010000010.1:13969-18299 GCA_964568265.1 uncultured Clostridiaceae bacterium
TCAGATATAGCTTTTGTGAAAGCAACCCTTTCAGCACATATGGTTGCGCTATAAGAAGAGTTTTCAATATTACATCCCGTATATACTTTACCTGATTTAGTGAGCAGCGCTGCGCCTACTTTAAAATTTGAGTACTTTACATAAGCATTCTTCATGGCAGAAATAGCTTGGGCTGCAAGCATTTCTTTATCCATTATATCACTCCTCAAAATCAATCTTGGTATTATTCGATACTACTTGTATCCATGTAACTCCTTTATTAAGCAAAATTTCGTTACCTTTAAGGTCTTTATATATGGTTTTTCCGCTTCTGCTGTCCTTATGCCATTCAATTTCCAGCAATCTGCCGCCGGTTAAAAAGTATCCTCTGTTTTTGCCTGTATTAGTCAGCTCCAATCTGCCGACTTTATCCAAAACCTTTATACCCACTCTTTCAACAATAATATTAGAAGCAGTTATATCATTTTTCGTATCATAATCCTTCATAGGTTCTCCATTTATATAACGATAATACTTCTTGGCCTCATCATCAAACAAAAAAGAAACTTTATAACCTGCACTGTAATTTACTGTTATTTTCTTAAAAAAAGCACCATCTGGGATTAAATAATCATTACTGAATTTAAAATAATCAGGCGCTTTCTTATTTTCCAACTTTTTAGTTTCTGAAATTTCCCTCATATATTTTGTATTAGTGTATAAATTATGGGGCATTTTCCTATCCGTTGATCTCCAAAAGACAGGAGTACCTTTTAAATCATTAAATGTATCGACTTTCAAAATTTCCAAATCCTTTAAGGCCTGAGGGCTTCCTCCGCAATGTACGTAGATTCCATTGAATTCAAGTGCTTTGTCTATGAAATAGGGTCTTGCACTTCGTACCGGACCTATTTTTTCAGATGATACATGGTGGTAAATAGCCATATATCTTGTTATGTTGCCTTCAACAGGCATTTCATAAACTATATCAGCGCTGTCCAATCCGGATTGAGGCCTTGCATTTATTTCATTATCTATCATAACAGCAATGGGTCTTTGATTTATTTCGGCTTCATCCAATACCTCCAATCCGGTCAATGTACATATGTATTTTAAGGGTTTCTCGACCTCTTCCGTTTCTTCCGATATTTCTTCGTCCATTTCCTCTTCATTATCTTCCGGTTCTGCAGGTTTACTGCAAGCACTGATTAAAATTAATAATACTAAAATTAATATAAATGCTTTTTTATATCTCATAAAAATCCTTCTTCCTTTTATGGTTTCATAGCTTGATTGAAATAAGTTTTTGCAGTTAAACATCAAAATTCAATTGTTTAAGTATTGCTTTTTGCTTGTTGAACATAACAGTTTCATCACCCCTGTTTTCATGATCATAGCCTAAAAGGTGTAAAGTACCATGAATCAAAAGAAATGCCAATTCTCTTTTAATGTCGTGTCCATAGGTATGGGCTTGTTCTTTTACCTTTTCCATGGAAATAACTATATCTCCCAACGGCAGATCCCTGCCCGCAAACTTTTCACTTCCTTCGAAGATATTATTAGAATCTAATAACGGGAAGGATAACACGTCCGTCGAATTATCAATATTTCGATACTTCTTATTCAAATTTTTTATTTCCATATTGTTTACTAAGGAAACACTTATCTCATAGCTGACTGTGCAATTTTCATAATCCAAAACTGTCCCTATTATTTTTTCAATGAAATTTCCAATTTCTTTACCGAGATTCACTTCACTTTGTCTATTATCAGTTAAAACAATCAGATTACCGCCTCCTTTTTTACCACACCTCCGCTGTTAGAAATTTCTTTTAAGTTTTCCGGGTATTCTATTCTGTCATGAAAAATTCCTTCCAAAACCTTCAAAAATGATTTTATAATTTTTTCTATATCCTTTAATGAAATATCACATTGATTCAATTGATTGTCATTAACTTTATCCTGTATTATCCTTCTGACACCCTTTTCCATTTCATCTCTTGTAGGTTCGGTAAGAGAACGCACGTAAGCCTCAATTGAATCCGCCATCATAACTATAGCTGCCTCTTTGCTTTGGGGTTTCGGAAAAGAATACCTGAATTTCTCTTCCGATACTAAATTCTCTCCTAATGTGGTGATAGCCTTGTGGTAAAAATAAGCTACCAATGTGTCTCCGTGATGTTGAGCGATTATATCCATCACTTTTGATGGCAGTTTATATCTTTTTGCAATTTCCAAACCGTCTTGCACATGAGATGTAATGATCATTGCGCTAAGATTTGGAGAAATCTTATCATGGGGGTTTTCCTTGGTAAGCTGATTTTCTTTAAAGAAATAAGGCCTTTTAAGTTTTCCTATATCATGATAATACGAGCCGACCCTGCATAAAAGTGCATTCGCTCCTATGTCCTCGGCAGCCGCCTCGGAAAGATTTCCTACAAGGATTGAATGATAGTAAGTTCCCGGTGCTTCAATCAACAGGCGTCTTAAAAGTGAATGGTTGGGATTCGATAATTCCAGCAGCTTAATAGGTGTAATTATATCAAATACTGATTCGAAAAACGGTAAAAGACCTATTGTTAACACGGAAGTAAATATTCCGCCTATAATTCCGTAACTGATATCGTAAATCAGTATCTTGGTTTCAATATTGTTAATCATTCCAAAGCTAACTATAGAAATCATATTCATAAGAGAAATGACCAAACCGGCATATATTACAACACTCCTATGGTGAGTTTTTGATACAATTATTGAGCCTGCTATCCCAGAAAAAATCAAGGCAAGTACTATAGTTATATTGAAATCGGTAATGAATCCTGCCAGTAAACTCATAAACAAATTTGTTATCACCGCGGCTTTAGGATCTGCAAGAATTGAAATAATCAAAGCACTCGCGGGTAACGGTATCAAATAAGCTGAAATAGTGCGAGTTCCCACGGTTATCAATAATGTAATAATTATATTTATACTTAGAAGAAGCATCATCGAATTACTCGACCATACATTTTGACAGAATGTGCGTATAAAAAGATATAGAACAACCAGTGGGAAAAATATCAAAATCGAATAGGATATAAAGATTTTCCAATCTCTGCCCTCATAATCTTTTAATAAACCGTATGACTTAAGAAGTTCTATCTGTTGTGAATTAACCTCCTGGCCTTTGCTTATTATACGTGTGCCCTTTTTAATCAGAATTTCCTCAATATTGTCCCGGGCTTCAACCTTTTTCCTATTTGTCTCTTCCTCATCATAAAACAAGTTTGGTTTGATTGTATAATTTGTTATTATTGCACCTATTTGATTGAGCTTATTCTTTGTTGGGAGTTTCTCAAAGAAGTCGACTATTTCTTCCTTCTTGTTATCTAATTGTTCTTCGTTGATCCTTTGATTCAAAATTTGATTTATCAAATATTTTATATTTTCCTGAAGTTGAGACAGATCCTGCCGGTTGCTTTTCAAAAGTATCTCATAAAATTCAGTATCCAAGTCGATGTTGGAATAATAACTCATATTCTTGATTTTCTGCTCTAAAGCCAATATATCATTATCTTTCAATTCTTCTATTTGTTTAAAAAACGCATCAATTTTACCTTCCAATTCAATTTGAACAGTTAAGTCCAATTTATAAATAGGTTGTACCTGTTTTTCAGCTTCGTCTTTCTTAATTTTTGTAGCAGCTTTATCTACCATATTAGAAGGAGCGTCAATATCTTGATCTGCCACATCTCCGATTTTTAAACTATATACTTCGGGGGTTGATGTTAAAAGAATAACGAAAGTTATCAATATATAAGTAAATACTATGATTGACCACTTAGTTACGTTTGTATTTGACAGAAAGTTCCTTAACTTCTTCTCATACGGTTTCTTCATAAACTACCTCCGTATTTTTTAGATATATGCCCGGCCAACCGGTCTGCGCAACATATTTTAAAAATTGTTATTATTAATATCATCCTTCGGATTTTTTTCTTCATATTTGTCGTAAGCTTTTATTATATATTGTACAAGTTTATGTCTTACAACATCCCTCTCATCCAAATATATAAATTTTATTCCCTGTATATCATTTAAGATCATTTCTACTTCCTTTAACCCTGAAAACCTGCCTTTAGGTAAATCTATTTGCGTTATGTCCCCGGTTATTATTGCCTTTGAGCCAAAACCAAGCCTGGTTAAAAACATCTTCATTTGTTCGGATGTTGTATTTTGTGCCTCATCAAGAATAACAAACGAATCATCCAAGGTTCTTCCTCTCATATATGCCAAAGGTGCAACTTCTATAAGTCCTCTTTCAACATTTTTATGATAATTATCTACTCCCATAATGTCAAATAATGCATCG
>CAZMPR010000011.1:0-17829 GCA_964568265.1 uncultured Clostridiaceae bacterium
AGCATTTTCCTTTGCCAGGTCCAATACCATTTCCCATTCACTATCACTTAGGCTATAGCCGGTAGGATTGTGTGCAGGGCTGTTAATGATAGCAACTATTCTTTTTTGTTTGCTTAAAAGACGTTCAAAGTTTTCCTTAAACGATTCCATATTAAACTCATTTTTTTCGTTCAGCAGCTCATAGTTTTCAACGCTTCTCCCATACTCTTCTGAAATAGTGACATAGGGTTTCCAATACCAATCAGAAACCAAGACTGAATCACCGGGGTTTGTATAATTATATATAGCATGTCTTACGGAGCCGGAACCGCCGGGAGTCGCAACCGCTTTTATATATGCATCAGGCCTATAACTTTTGAAACATCTTTTTGTTATTGCATCTAAAAAGGCAGGTTGGCCTGCGACTAAAGCGTAAGCCGCAATTGCAGCGTTGGGTAGGCTTTTCAATTCATCATATACTGTTTTTAGGCAGACTAATTCTCCATTGTCATCCATAAGCGCTCCTAATGTAGAATTAATTACCTTATCCGCCCCGTATTTTTTAGTTGCCTCCTGCGCTATGGCTGCAAGGGCAAATATTGCGTCATCTTCTTTAGGCCACACGGCATGTTTTGCTACCATGCTGGTTATCATGAAATCACCCCTATGTTATTATTAAAAACAAAACTTAAATGTTTTCTATTTCATTATAATTCTAACCTTTCACCTGATGTTCGTCAATAAAGGGTGATTTACATTTTTCACTTTACAATTACATAGCTAAAAGATAGAATTATAATACGATATATTTTTAAAATAATTGAATATAGTATATACTTATAAAGTAAACTAATGGTCAAGTAAGTGCCGTTTTAATATAACTAATAGGGGGAATTTATTATGAAAGATTACAAAACGAAAAACCTAAGGAACGTAGCATTGATTGGACACGGAAGTTCAGGTAAGACATCATTGGCGGAAGCTATGCTTTATAATACCGGTGTTTTGGACAGATTAGGCAAGGTAGATGACGGGAATACGACAACGGACTACGACCCGGAAGAAATCAAAAGAAGGATTTCTATTGCTGCGGCAATTGCGCCTTGCGATTGGAATGATATAAGGATAAATTTGATTGATACTCCCGGATATTTTGATTTTGTGGGAGAATTGGTTGCAAGCTTAAGTGTCAGCGACAGTGCAGTAATTACAGTTGACAGTGTTTCAGGAATAGAGGTAGGAACGGAAAAAGCCTGGGATTTAGTTGAAGATAGAGGAGTTCCGCATCTATTCTTTATAAACAAAATGGACAGAGAAAATTCAAACTTTTCTAAGGTGGAACAAGAACTTAGAGAGGTTTTTGGAAATAAGGTAGTACCAATTCAGATTCCTATCGGTTCTGAAGCCGATTTTAAGGGGATTATTGATTTGATAGACATGAAAGCTAAGGTTTTGGAAGGAAACAAAATTGTAGAAAAAGAGATTCCCTCCGGTTACGAAGATCAAATTGAAGAATTCAGAAATATTATTATTGAAGCGGCAGCTCAATCAGATGAAGAATTAATGGAAAAATACTTCGAAGGAGAAGAACTGACGAAGGATGAAATCATAAAAGGTTTAAAAATCGGTGTATTAGGTGATGAAATAATCCCTGTGCTTTGTGGCTCAGCGATAAAGAACATTGGTGTAGACTGTGTGATGGATACAATAGAGAGGCTTTTCCCATCACCTTTGGATGTACCGGATTACGGGTTTAAAAACGTAAAAACTGAAGAGAGTGAAGAAAGAGGCTTTGATGCTTCCCTTCCTTTCAGCGCCCATGTATTTAAAACATTGGCAGACCCTTTTGTTGGGAAGATATCTATGTTCAGGGTTATGTCCGGTACGTTGAAAGCGGATTCGGAAGTATTTAATACAAATAAAGAAAAAAAGGAAAGACTAAGCGGACTTTTTTTGTTAAGAGGCAAGAAGCAAATTCCCATGACGGAAATAATTGCCGGCGATATCGGTGCTGTTGCAAAGCTTCAGTACACCACAACGGGTGACTCTTTATGTGATTTTAATAATTCGGTTTTATTTGATGATATTAAATTCCCTGAACCTAATATTTCCATGGCAATAGAACCTAAGTCAAAAGGCGATGAAGATAAGATAGGTAGTGGCATACAAAGGTTAATTGAAGAAGATCCTACTTTGCGTGTGGAAAAGAATGCAGAAACAAGGCAAACACTGATTTCCGGTATAGGAGAGCAGCATTTGGAAATAGTCACTAAAAAGCTGACTAATAAATTCGGAGTAGACGTTATACTTAAAGATCCCAAGATTCCCTATAGGGAAACAATTAAAAAATCGGCAAAAGCCGAAGGTAAACATAAAAAGCAATCCGGAGGTCACGGTCAGTATGGTCACGTTTGGGTTGAATTTGAACCGGGAACAAGCGAGGAGACGGATTTTGAATTCGTCGATAAAATAGTAGGCGGCGTAGTACCGAGACAATATATACCGGCTGTAGAAAAAGGCTTGAGGGAAAGCATGGAGCAAGGCGTACTGGCAGGTTATCCTGTGGTAAATATAAAGTGTACATTATACGACGGCTCTTTCCACCCGGTAGATTCAGCCGAAATGCCTTTTAAAATAGCCGCATCTTTGGCTTACAAAAAAGGCATGGTAAACGCAGACCCTGTGTTGCTGGAACCTATATATTATGTAGAAGTGACGGTACCGGATCAATATATGGGAGATATCATCGGAGATTTGAATAAAAAAAGAGGAAGAGTACTTGGAATGGAACCGGCTGGCAAGCTGCAAAAAGTTACCGCAGAAGCACCTTTAACTGAGATGTTTAAATATGCAACGGATTTAAGATCCATGACCCAAGCAAGGGGCGAATTCACAATGAAATTTGTCAGATATGAAGAAGTACCGGCACAGATAGCACAAAAAATTATGGAAGCCGCCAATGCTGAAAAAGAAAATTAATAGGATAAAAATACAAAGTATAATTTAGATTTAAAAGGATAAAATACGGCAAATTTATGTTTGCCGTATTTTTTAAATTTGATGGGCATATCATATATCTAAGGCTAAAGTCTCGAACCCGCTCGGCAGTGGGAAGGGTATAGTTGAACATTAAGGGTGTTCAGCTGAGTTTATAATTACATATAGATTTATAAATATTCTTTATCTTATATTATATATATTCTATATAGATTCTATAGAATATAGTATTGCTAAATAAAGCTTAATATGCTAAACTATAAAAAATAATGATAAACTAAAATTTACTGGTATATTTATTTGAAGGACAAGATGTTTTAATGTAAGCCTTTGTTTATAAGTTGATTGAAGTTCAAGAGAAAGTGAGGCTGTTTTGAAATAAAGTGAGTAATGCGGAAAGTTATGATATTGGCGTGATCAAATCTGTAAAAAGGCAGACCCTTTATCATAAAGTATATGAAAGTCTAAAAATGTCTATTTTAAATTATGATTTACCTCCGGGGACAAAGCTTAATGAAGTCCAATTAGCGGAGCAATTGAATGTAAGTGCTACCCCTGTAAGAGAAGCTTTTAAAATGTTAGCTTCTGAAGGGCTGGTAAAAATAACTCCTTGGAAAGGTGTTGAGGTTCAACAATTTTCAGATACAGAAATTATAGATACATTTCAATGCAGAGAAGCCTTGGAGATATTGGCCATAGAACTTACCTTTGACAGATTAAAATTCGATAGTGATAAAGAAGATATAATTAAAGATTTAGATGAAACAATAGAACGCTCAAAGAATGTAGATACAATAACGGAGTTTGTTTACATAAATTCAACGATACACGATTTTTGGTTAAAGCATTCTGGAAATAAAAGGCTTATAGATCTAATGGACAATCTTAATGATGTTTTGCTACATGACAGAAATGTCTCTGCTTTTGTTGACAAAAGGAAAGAAGAAATTATAAAAGAGCACATTGAAATTTTATTAGCTTTAAAGAATATGGATTTAGAAAAGGCGAAACAAGCATTGAGAACCCATATAAGAAATGGATGCGAATTTGGAAGAAAGATTAGAGAAGAGAGAGAAAAAAGGTAAAAATTCAGCTAATAGCTAAAGGAATATTTTTTTTAAAAAATATTCTATAGAATATAGAGTGCAGAGTATATATTTTATAACATGGAGGGATTGAAATGAAAAATGTACTAATGGCAAAGGGTGCCAACACCGTTGTTAATGTTTGTGCCGGCATAAAAGATGGAGAGCAGGTAGTAATAATAACAGAAGCATCAAAAATTAATATTGCAAAAAGCATTGCAGCTGCAGTCGTTTCTGCTAATGCGGAACCAATTATTTCTTTTATGCTTCCCAGAGAAAGAGATGGACAAGAGCCTCCATCAACCATAGCCAAAGCAATGAAATATAGTGATGCATTTATAGCTGTTGTAGAAAAATCTATTACACATACAAATGCAGTAAAGAATGCAGTAGAGAACGGGTCAAGAGGTATAGTACTGACACAATTTAGCGAGGATATGATGATAAGTGGGGGCTTAGAAGCTGATTTCAAAGAGGTTGCCCCAACTTGCAAAGCAATGGCAAAATCATTAGAAAATGCAAAACAAATAAGGCTTACAACTCCCTATGGAACAGATTTAACTTTTTCGGCAGAAGGTAGGAGAGGCAATGCCCTTTTCTGTATAGTAGAAAAGGGAGAATTTTCACCTATTCCTACTATAGAAGCTAATGTATCTCCATTGGAAGGCACGGCGAGAGGTAAAATAGTAGCGGACGCCAGTATACCTTACATAGGAATAGGGTTATTAGATGAGCATGTAACTTTTGAAGTTGAGGAAGGGAAAATAATATCAATTTCAGGAGGTAAACAAGCTGAAATACTAAAAAAGGATCTGGAAAGCAAAAATGATCCGAATGTATATAACATAGCGGAATTAGGAGTAGGTTTGAATCCGAAATGCAGATTCACAGGCTTTATGTTAGAAGATGAAGGTGTATATGGAACGGTACATATAGGAATTGGGACAAGTATAACTTTGGGTGGAGTTGTAAAGGCAGCCTGCCATTATGATGTAATAATGACAAAGCCCACAATATATGTAGATGGAGTAATAGTTTTAAAGGATGGGGAAGTTTGTTAATAAAAGTTTAAAATCTATTATATTAATTTGTTTTGTTAGATAAATAAAATTTGCATTGTAATTGCAAAAAACGTGATTATCTAACAATACGATTTAATCCTTAAATAGGTTAACACTACGAAATAAAAAAATGGAGGGGAAAAAAATGAAGAAAATTGCATTATTATTAAGTCTAATCATGATAGCATCGTTTATAATGATTGGATGCGGCAATGAAGGGCCAAGCGAATCATTACCAGAGGCTGAAACAGAAGGCAATTGGAAGATAGGTATAATTACAGGCACAGTGGCCCAAAATGAAGAAGAATACAGGGCAGCACAGGCTGTACTTGAAAAGTATGGCGAAGAGAGGGTAGTGTTACAAACATATCCCGATAAGTTTATGGATGAACAAGAGACTCTTATAGCAAATATTGCCGGAGTTGCTTCTAATCCGGATGTAAAGGCGTTAGTTATATGCCAGGCAGTTCCCGGGACATCAGCAGCAATAGACAAAATAATGGAAGTTCGAGATGACTTACTGATTATAGCAGCAGTTTGTGCTGAGGACCCAAATATGATTGCTGAAAGAGCGGATATTTGCTTGTATACAGATAAGCTTGGTATGGGAAAAACTATAATAGACCAAGCTGTAAAGCAAGGAGCAAAAACATTTGTGCATTATTCCTTCCCGAGACATATGTCTCAAGCGCTTCAATCAACAAGAAGAGATTTATTCAAAGAAAATTGTGAAAAAAATAATATTAAATTTGTTGACGCAACAGCTCCGGATCCAACAGGCGATGCGGGTGTAGCGGGTGCCCAACAATTTATACTAGAGGATGTTCCTAAAAAGGTTGAAGAATACGGTGTAGATACTGCTTTCTTTTCTACAAACTGTTCAATGCAGACTCCTTTAATAAAGCAATGTTATGAATTAGGAGCTATATATCCGCAACCTTGTTGTCCATCACCATTCCATGGATTCCCCGGAGCATTAGAAATAGAAATTACAGAGGATAAAAAAGGTGATATAAACTACATGATATCAAAAATAAGAGAAAAAACTAAGGAAAAAGGTATAGAGGGAAGAATGTCTACATGGCCTGTACCTGTTAGTATGATGTTTATAGAAGCTGGTGCGGAATATGCAATAAAGTGGATAAATGGGGATATTGAAGAGAAGATGGACATACCTGCATTAAAGCATGAATTTGATGAATATGTATTATCTAAAACCCATGGCGAAAGAATTAAGGTAAACACTGAACCCTTAAAAGAAGGAGATAAGACTATAGAAAATTTCTTGATGATATTAGTTGATTTTATTACGTTTTAGTTGTAACTATACAATAAAAAGTAAAATAGAAGTCTTTGGAATTGATGAGTCTATGACAAAAATATTTTACATAGACTCATCATATTAAAAAGTTTTATTAATATAGGGAGTTTATATAATGAATGATTTTTATTTTGATAAGATTGTTAACTCATTGCACCAAAGGAATTTGGATGCTATATTCATTGCGCCTTCTGAAGAACTGAAATTCATATTAGGAGAGACGACAAGGCTTTGTGAAAGATTTCAAGGATTGATTATTACCAAAGAAGGAGCTCATTTTTATATATGTAATTTGCTGACGGTAGATGAAATAAAGAATATACTGGGCAAAGATGCAAAAGTCTATGGCTGGTTCGACGGTGATGTTTTCACTGATACTGTGAAAAAAGCATTAGAAGACTATAAATTAATAGGGAAAACAATTGGAGTAAATTCCACTGTCAGAGCATTTAACATACTGGAAATAATGGATAAAATCAATGTAAAGTTTGTAAATGCTCGTTCATTTTTGGAAGAAATCAGAATAATAAAAACTGATGATGAATTGGAAAGCTTAAGAAAAGCTGCTGCTATAGCAGATGAAGCGTTTAAAAATGTTCTTGACTATATAAAGCCGGGCATTACAGAAAACAATATAAAAGAAAAGTTAGCAGACTTAATGATTGAGCCTGGCGGAAAGGACCCTAAAGTTTCTGCAGCTTCCGGACCGAACTCAGGGTATCCACACCATTCAAGAAGCGGAAGGACAATTCAAAGCAAAGACATAATTATTATTGATTTTGGATGTGCCTATAAAGGGATGCGTACGGATATGACAAGAACCATTTTTATCGGTGGAGTAACAAAAGAAGAGAGAGAAGTGTATGAAATCGTATTAGAGTCTAATTTGGCAGGCGAGAGCGTAGCAAAAGAAGGTGAATTCATACCTAATATTGATAAAGCAGCAAGAGATGTGATCGAGAAAGCCGGATATGGGAAATATTTTACTACCAGATTAGGTCACGGAATAGGATATATGGTACATGAGGCACCGGATATAAAAAAGAGCAATGAAATGTATTTAGAAAAGGGAATGGCATTTACGATAGAGCCGGGTATTTATCTTGACGGAAAATTCGGCGTTAGAATTGAAGATGTACTCCTTATAACAGATAAGGGAACTGAGGTTCTTCATAAAACCACAAAAGATATCATTATTTTATAACAAAGTTTAATAATGAGCTTAGCAAGAAGGAAAACCATAACAAAATAATCTATACAAGGCGAGAGATATGCTGCAAAAGTACAGGACACATCTTTTGCCTCGTTATAGATGAAATTAAGTAAAGGCTATTGTAGAAGTGCTTTTAGAATATAAAAATAACATCTAAGCAAAAGGAGGCAAATTTGTTATGGAAAACAAATACATACTCCAAATAAAAAATGTTTCAAAAAGTTTTGGTGAATATAAGGTATTAAACAATATAAATTTAGATTTTAGCCCCGGAGAAATTCACTGCCTATTAGGTGAAAACGGAGCAGGTAAATCAACATTGATGAATATACTTTTTGGAATGGAAGTAATCCACACAACAGGAGGCTATGAGGGTGAAATTGAATTTGATGGGAAAAAAGAAAATATAAAAACACCCCATAGAGCAATGGAATTAGGTATAGGAATGGTACATCAGGAGTTTATGTTAATACCTGAATTCACAATAACCGAAAACATTAAACTTAATAGAGAAATAACTAAAGACAGTATTCTGAGTAAAGCATTTGGTGAAAAATTGAAAACCATTGATTTTGAACAAATGTCTAAGGATGCAAATAACGCATTAAATACAATAGATATGTCCATAGATGAATGGATTAAAGTTGCAGGTCTTCCCGTAGGACATATGCAGTTTATAGAAATTGCAAGAGAAATAGATAAAACGAAATTAAAACTATTAGTATTTGATGAGCCTACCGCTGTTCTTACGGAAAGCGAAGCGAAAAAATTATTAGATACTATGAAAAAACTTGCTAAAACAGGAATTGCAATTATTTTCATTACTCATAGATTGGATGAGGTTATAGATGTATCGAATAGAGTAAGTATATTGAGAGATGGCGAGCTCATAAAAACTATATTTACAAAAGATACTACTGTTGAAGAAATTGCAGAATTGATGGTAGGAAGAAAAGTTGAATTAACAAACAAAGCAAAAAGTGATAAAAACAGAGAAACTATATTGGAATTAAAAGATTTTTCTGTGGATATGCCCGGAGAATTAGTAAAAGAAATAGATTTAGAGATAAAAAAAGGCGAAATTTTAGGTATTGGCGGTCTTGCCGGACAAGGTAAAATAGGAATAGCAAACGGTATAGTAGGAATGTACCCTACTAAAGGCAAAATGATTTTAAATGGTAAGGAAATTCCTCTAAATGATACGAGGGTTACACTAGAAAACCGCATAGCATTTGTATCAGAGGATAGAAGAGGAGTGGGGCTGGTGCTGGATGAATCCATTGAAATGAATGTTGTTTTCACAGCACTAAATATAAACAAGGAATTTTTGAAAAGTTATGGGCTATTTAGGCTTCAAGATAAAAGACGAATAAAAAAACATACAGAAAAAATGATTAAGGATTTGGATATTAGATGTACAAGCTCAAAACAATATACCAGAAGATTAAGTGGCGGAAACCAACAAAAAGTATGCTTGGCAAGAGCATTGACTCAAGAACCTGATATATTACTAATTTCAGAGCCAACAAGGGGAATTGATATTGGGGCTAAAAGATTGGTTTTAGATCTGCTTCTTAGATTAAATGAAGAGCTTGAAATGACAATAGTCATGACCTCATCAGAACTAAGTGAGCTAAGATCCATCTGCGATAGAATAATTATTGTTAGTGAAGGAAGAATAATCGGCTCATTAATGCCGGATGATGATGATGTGAAATTTGGGTTACTTATGTCTGGTAAAACTGTAGAGAATACAAAAAAGGGGGCAGAAGCAAATGGATAAAGTAAAAGCATTCGCCAGAAGTATAGGGTTGCCTAGAATAATTATTACAGCATTATTTATATTTGTTCTAATTTTATCTGCTCTCTACGACTCTCAAATGCATATGGTTTTTAGCGATATTTTAAAAAGATTTGGGATGCACGGGATCTTAGTATTAGCAATGGTACCATCAATACAGTCCGGAACCGGTCCGAATTTTGCACTCCCCATGGGTATAATATGTGGGTTATTAGGGTGTACTTTAAGTGTAGAATATGGATTTAGAGGGATGACAGGATTTGTTATGGCATTTGCTATATCATTGCCTATATCTATAGTAGTAGGAATAGCCTATGGGAAACTTTTGAATGCAGTTAAAGGAGCAGAAATGGCAATAGCCACATACACAGGATTTTCTATAGTACAGCTTATGTCTATTTGGTGGCTGCTATTTCCATATAAGAGTCCTCAAATGGTATGGCCTATTGGAAAGGGACTAAGAAACACATTTACTTTGGAGAAAACTTTTGGGGGAGTCCTGGATAACCTATGGACTTTTCAAATTAATAGAATAATAATTCCAGTGGGTCTAATCGCTTTTTTCTTCTTTATATGTTTTCTAATACTTTTATTTACTAAAAGCAGAACAGGTACCGCAATATTAATAGGCGGAATGAATCCTCAATATGCAAAAGCTTCAGGTGTTGATATTGATAAAGGCAGAATTATTGCGAATGTACTATCGACGACATTAGCATCCTTAGGAATAATAGTGTTTTCCTCCAGCTATGGTTTTGTTCAATTATATACTGCTCCGCTAATGATGGCCTTTCCGGCTGTAGCGGCAATACTAATAGGCGGAGCTACATCAAAACGTGCAAAAATCTCTCATGTGCTAATAGGGGTAATATTGTTTCAGGGATTATTATCTACATCCCTACCTTTAGTGAATAAAATTTTCCCGGAAAGCAATATTTCAGAAGTAATAAGAATGGTAGTACAAAATGGGATTATCCTTTATGCGCTAACAAAAGTGAGAGGGGGGGAATAATTTGAGTAAAGCAGTAATAAAGCAAGAAAATAAAAAGAATATAAAGCAAGTCCTATTAAATAATATAGTTACAATAATATTTATTATTATTTCTGCAATTGGGGTATTCTTATCAAGAAATGAAATAACCTATGTATATCTGGTAAATGAACTACTAAATAGAATATCAAGAAACGCATTCTTGGTCTTGTCCCTTATAATACCGATAATAGCAGGATTAGGGTTAAATTTTGGTATTGTTGTTGGCGCTATGGCAGGGCAAGCTGCAATAATAGCAGTTACATATTGGGAGATAAGCGGTATAGCCGGATTTCTTTTGTGTATATTATTGTCTACACCATTAGCTGCACTATTTGGTTATTTTACAGGAAAATTATATAACAAAACAAAAGGTCAGGAAATGATAGCAGGGCTCATATTGGGCTTCTTTGCAGACGGGTTATATCAATTTGTTTTTCTTTTTTTATTGGGTGGGTTGATACCAATGAAAGAGGTGCCTATGCTGAAGCCTGACGGCATAGGGCTAAGAAATACAATAGCCTTAAATGGAATAATGGGAGACCCTAAAGTAGTAGGGATAAAATATGCAATAGAAAATATATTAAGAATAAATTTATTTCTCTTTCTAATATTGTTTTCTACGGCTATTGTAATACTAACACTCTATCTGATTAATAGAAGTAATAAAAATGTAAATAACAAATATTTAAAACTTGGGTTTAGTATAAACATCATAGCAGTAGCAGGAGTATTAGTATTGATAATTGCTAAACCATTGATAGCAAAACTAAAGCTAATTATACTACCAATAATATTAATAATATCTATATTAAACATTTTCATAACGCTTAAATATTATAAAAATAATAATGAAATAAAGAACGAAGTATATAAAAGATATATATTGGCAGCGGATGTAATTATAATAATAAGTGCACTTATTTCAGCTTTTGGGAATAAGGGAATAAATAGTCTTACAATACCTTTTGTTACTTGGACAATAATAGGCTGTTTGTGCTTTTTTAATTTCGCAATAATGAGAACCAAGTTAGGGCAGGATTTTAGGACAATAGGGCATAACCAGCATATAGCAAAAGTATCAGGAATAAATGTAAATACAACAAGAATTATTGCCGTTATATTATCTACAATTTTGGCAGCATGGGGGCAAATAATATTCTTGCAGAATATAGGAATAATGAATACCTACTCGAGCCATACACAAGTGGGAATGTTTGCATCAGCAGCAATATTGATAGGAGGCGCATCCGTCTCAAAAGCTAGTATATGGCAGGCTTTATTAGGTACAATATTATTTCATTCGGTGTTTATTGTATCCCCAACAGCTGGTAAAGCATTGTTCGGGGAGGCACAAATAGGAGAATTCTTCAGAGCCTTTGTAGTTTATGGTGTAATAGGCATATCCTTAGGTCTTCATACATGGAAAAAAAGAAAAATAGGCAATTAAAGTATCTTTCGGTTGAAAAGTAGGGGAAACAAGAGTTCTTTATGTAATTAGATTAACTATGAGGTGATATTTCTTGAGTTTAGTAGAAGGAAGTAGAATAGTTCTGCAAAATTGTCTCAATATAAAGTATAATGAAAAAGTTTTAATCGTTACAGATGATGATGAATATGAAATAGGCAAAGCATTGTATGATGAAGCCAATAACATGCCGGGGATAGAAGCCGTCATGCTGACTATGAAACCTAACAAGGTAAGCGGACAAGAGCCACCATACATTGTCGCTAAGGCTATGGAAGAAGTTGACTGTGTGGTTTGTGTTACAAAAGCTTCTTTATCTCACACTAATGCAAGAATTAATGCTGTCAAGAAAGGCGTAAGAATAGCAAACATGCCGGGAATTACTAAAGAAATGTTCTCAAACGGTGCAGTTAAGGCAGATTATAAAAAGGTAGAAAAACTCACACGAAAGGTTAGAGATCTTTTAACCAATGCTGAAAAAGCAAAAATAGTCAAAGAGGACCATACATTAACAATGAGCTTAAAAGGCAGAAAAGGTGTTGCAAGCACTGGTGTTTATAAAGAACCAGGAGCTTCAGGAAACTTTCCTTCGGGGGAAGCATATATAGCCCCAATAGAGGGGACTGCAAATGGAGATATGATCATAGATGGCAGTATGGTGGGTATAGGAAAAATTGATGAGCCCCTCTATATTAAAATAAAAGATGGGAGATTGATTAGCTTAAAAGGTAAAAACACCGATAAGCTTCAAATACTTTTTGAAAATGAACAAAATTCAAGCCTTTGCGAATTAGGAATTGGTACAAATATGGATGCACGGATCACCGGTAATATTCTTGAGGATGAAAAAGTCTATGGTACCATACATATTGCATTTGGAACGAATATTTCATTTGGTGGTACAATAAAAGCCGATTGCCATATAGACGGGGTAATACTAAATCCGGACCTATATTTAGATGAAGTATTGGTAACAAGAAACGGAAAAATTATAGTTTAATCCTCAGCATGCCAATATGAATATTGTTAAATAACTGTATTTTTAATCCTGATGTAAGAATAATTTTTATAAAAGTAATTAAAGTAACTATGCTTATGCAAGTTTCGATATAATATTGAAACTTGCTATTTTGCGTGCGACCGGAACGGGTACAATCTAACGAGTGAAAGCCCAGAGTCCGTATGGTAGTGGTAAGGGTATAGCTGAACACCAAGCTGTCCATCGCAAAGTGGAATCTGAATTATTCGAATAACAGTATTATTATTCGGAGTAAATTATCTTGTAACTTAATAATAAGCCTAAAATACGCCTTTTCCTTGGAAATTAAAATACCGTGCATTTAAATTCTATTTAAGAATTCCAAGGTAGTTATGCCTGTTCTCTTTTTTATGCTAATTCCTGAAAGAGTATTTGTTAAAGTACTTTCTTTCAGATACTTATTTTTAAGTCTATTACAGAGAGTTACATAGACTATAGATACTTCGGTGGGCGATGTCATAGGAATGAGGTTTCAGACTTCAAGTATATTATGTTTTATTAGTGCACCTAAATCAGTTAAATCGTGCATAACTTTCGGTTTTTTATGATAACTTAAAACTAAATCATTGTATAAGCATGAAAGTTTCACCGCATGCAAAAAATAAAAACCTTTATTCGCGTATATCGAAAATGTTTAGTAAGTAATGACAGTAGTCACGATTTTATTTATGATGAATGATATTAATCTTATTATGATGAGTTAAATGGTAATTGTTTTTTAACGAATTTTAATAATAACTGCGTCAAAAGTCTTGTATTGTGAATTAAAATAAACTATAATTAAAGTCAAGGAAGGTCAAAGTCAAAGCGGAAAGAAGATGAGTTTTATGTCAAGAATAAGTGATATTATAGAAGCTTTTATCAATGAGCTTATAGAAGAAGCCGAGGGCACTATTGAGTTTGGCAGAAATGACCTTGCCAGCCAATTCAACTGTGCTCCTTCTCAGATAAATTATGTTTTGACAACAAGATTTACATCTGATAGAGGCTATTGCATAGAATCAAGAAGGGGCGGTGGCGGATATATTAAGATATCAAAAATTGATATAGATAAAAATGATTACCTAAAAAGCATTTTATCAAATGAATTTGGAGATAATTTGAATAAAGAAGGTGCTTTTAGATTTATTGAGGTAATGTATAAAGAAGATTTAATTGATAAAAGAATGATGGCTATATTAAAATCCGCCGTTGATGACAGCACTTTATCACTTATATCTAAACCTATGAGGGATAGAGTTAGAAGCGAAATATTCAAGGCTATGTTAGTATCGGCATTAATTTGATATTTTTTATATGAATGTTCTTATTTACAGCAGTCTTTTTAGGATAAGTATATAAGAAAAAAGTGAATCTTACATTATATTACTTTTACAAAGGTTAGTATAAATTTATGATGACGGAAGGTGTTTATTATGTTATGCGATGAATGCGGAAAAAGAGTTGCAACCGTCCACATAACAAAAATTGAAAACGGCAAAAAGACCGATTTTCATTTATGTGAAAAATGTGCTATGGCGAAAAATTCGATTTCAATAAATACAAGTTTTTCAATAAATGATCTGCTTACGGGAATTTTAAACAATACCGATTATTTTCCCCTAAAAGTAGGTTTTCAGGATGAATTGAAATGTCCGGTTTGCGGTTTGAGCTACAGCCGTTTTAGGGAAACCGGAAGATTTGGCTGCAGTAATTGTTATAAAACTTTTAGTGACAAATTGAATCCGTTGTTTAGAAGGCTTCACGGAAACATAAGCCATACAGGCAAGATACCTGCCAAAGCCGGGGGTAATATGAAAAAAGCCAGGGAAATTGAGAAGCTAAAGGCAGCATTGGGTTTTGCAGTAAAAAATGAGGAATATGAAAAAGCTGCTGAATTAAGGGATAGAATTAAAGAATTGGATAGAATAATTAAGGGGGAGGAGATAAAATGAGCGGATGGATTACTGAAAAGGGTCCGCATAATGAAATAGTGCTAAGCAGTCGTATAAGACTGGCGAGAAACCTTAAAGACACTCCGTTCCCTGCATATTTAAGAAAAGACAAATCGGCGGAAGTTATTAACTTTGTAAAAAGTCCTTTTGTAAATTCATTAAACAGCGAGTATTGCCTATATGATATGGATAAAACGGATTTATTGGATAAACAGATATTGCTTGAAAGGCATTTAATAAGCAAAGAGTTGGCAAAGAGCAGCGGCGGAGCCGCAATTATCAGAAAAGACGATAAGATAAGTATCATGGTTAATGAGGAGGATCACGTCAGGATTCAGGCGATACTACCGGGGCTGCAAATTATGGAAGCTTGGAAATTAGCAGATGAGATTGATAACTTGCTTGAGGAAAATCTTGACTATGCTTATGATGAAAAGCTGGGATATTTAACTTGTTGTCCAACTAACGTGGGAACAGGGATGAGAGCCTCGTCAATGGTCCATTTGCCTGCTCTTAACCTGACTGGGAATATAACAAAGATATTGCAGACAGTTACCCAAATCGGACTTACAATCAGGGGTCTGTATGGGGAAGGCACAGAAATTTTGGGCAATTTATTTCAAATTTCAAATCAAATAACTTTGGGACCTACAGAAGAAGAGATAATTGATAATGCAAACGGTGTGACAAATCAAATTATCGACAAAGAGAGGGAAGCCAGAAACATTTTGCTTAACAGCAACAGAATCTATTTGGAAGATAAAATAATGAGATCATGGGGAATATTGAAAAATGCCAAAATCATGCCGTCTCAGGAGAGCATGAATCTATTATCAGATATAAGATTAGGAATTGACTTGGATATTATAAAGGGTTTATCGGTATCTACGGTAAATGAAATCATGATTGAGACTCAAAGTGCCGGCATAAACAAATTTGCAAAGCAGGAATTAACCACAGAAGCCGGTGATATACTGAGGGCTCAGATTATAAGAGAAAAACTATAATAATGTACTATAGTGAATGCACAGTAATACTTTGGAAGGAGGAAGTAGATGGGTATATTTGATAGATTTACGGAAAAGGCACAGAGGGTTTTAATCTTGGCTCAGGAAGAAGCATTGAGGTTAAAACATAATTATATTGGAACAGAGCATATTTTATTGGGATTGTTAAAAGAAGGCGAGGGAATGGCCGCACAGATATTAATGAGCCGGGGTGCCAATTTAGAGGATATAAGAGAAAGGGTAATAAATGCCGTTGGAATGGGTACTGAACCCGTGAAACAGGTTTTAGGACATACTGCCAGAACTAAGAATGTGATTGAAACAAGTGTTGGTGAGGCAAGGGCTTTAGGTCATAATTATGTGGGGACTGAGCATTTACTTTTGGCATTGTTGAGAGAAAAAGACGGAATAGCAGCGCAAATACTGGGAAGCATAGGCATTGATTTTGATAACACCCACGGTGACGTTGTTAATCAATTTGGCGGGGAAACTCATAAAGATGCCAAAGAAAATATATCAAAGAATGTTAAAACACCGAACCTAGATCAATATGGCAGGGACTTGACTGTTATGGCTAAAGAAGGGAAAATAGATCCTATTATCGGCAGGGATAAAGAAACACAAAGAATAATACAGATATTGAGCAGGCGTACTAAGAATAATCCTGTGTTGATAGGTGATCCGGGAGTTGGTAAAACTGCTATAGCCGAGGGTCTTGCCCAAAAAATAGTCGAAGGAAACGTTCCTGAAATATTAAAAGGTAAAAGAGTTGTTACCTTGGATTTATCATCAATGGTTGCAGGCTCAAAATATAGAGGCGAATTCGAGGAAAGATTAAAAAACGTAATGGCTGAAATCATTGAAAATAAAAACATAATACTGTTTATTGATGAAATGCATACGATTATAGGTGCAGGTGCTGCGGAAGGCGCGATAGACGCTTCAAACATTTTAAAACCTGCTTTGGCAAGGGGAGAAATACAAACCATCGGTGCCACAACCATAGATGAATATAGAAAATATGTGGAAAAGGATGCTGCCCTGGAAAGGCGTTTCCAACCGGTTATGGTAGAAGAACCTACAAAAGAAGAAACATTTTTAATATTGCAGGGTTTGAGAGATAAATATGAGGCTCATCATAAAGTAAAGATTACTGACGAATCTTTAAAAGCTGCCGTTGAACTGTCCGACAGATATATAACAGACAGATTTTTACCGGATAAAGCAATTGACCTTATAGATGAAGCTGCATCCAAGGTAAGGATAATGACTTTTACCGCGCCACCCGATGTAAAAAAACTGGAGGAAGAGATTGAGTCTTTAAGCAAGGAAAAGGCTGAAGCAATAAATTCTCAAGACTTTGAAAAGGCGGCGAAAATCAGAGATAAAGAGCAAGAATTAAAAAAGAAACTGGAAAATGTAAAAAAAGAATGGAATGAAAAGGCCATTCGTAAAGACGCTGTGGTGGATGAAGAAGAAATAGCATTGATAACCGCGGATTGGACGGGGATACCTGTTACAAGACTTGCGGAGGAAGAATCCCAAAGGTTGTTAAACCTTGAAGATATTCTTCATAATAGAGTGATAGGTCAAGATGAAGCTGTAAATGCAGTATCAAAAGCTATAAAAAGGGCACGGGTAGGGCTGAAAGATCCAAAAAGACCGGTTGGTTCCTTCATATTTTTAGGACCCACCGGCGTGGGCAAAACAGAATTATCTAGGGCATTAGCAGAAGTATTGTTTGATGATGAAAATTCCATGATAAGAATAGACATGTCGGAATATATGGAGAAGCATACAGTTTCCAAGCTTATTGGCTCTCCACCCGGATATGTGGGTTACGACGAGGGAGGACAGCTGACAGAACAGGTAAGGCGAAGACCCTATTCCGTAA
>CAZMPR010000012.1:0-16843 GCA_964568265.1 uncultured Clostridiaceae bacterium
TAAACAATGCCATCGATCGGGTGGCTTCCGAAATTGCTAAGATTGATGTCAAAAGTATCAGTGCAAAGGGCGATATTATCAAAATACAAAACGATGATATAACGAGGTTGTTCCGGTCCAAACCTAATCCGTTGCAGACGACATCGGATTTTTTATCTAACGTGGAATGGCTGAGGCGGAAACAGAGAAATGCCTTCATCTATCCGCAATACGAAATTATTAAACTGGGTGACGGTCGGGAATTTAAAAGATACCTTGCATTTTACCCGCTTAAGCCGATGAATATTTACATAGGTGAATCTGAGGGTAAAGTATGGGAGATCAGGCTGTTATTTGAAGACGGCAGCGATTATACACTGCCCTATGCGGACCTTATACACTTAAAGTGGAGAAGGGGAGCCAATACCACTATAGGAGGCGGGGATGATAATGGACAAACAAATGACTATGAGCTTGTGAGATCCATTGATGCGCTTGATAAGACAATCCAGGGCTTACCTAAAAGTATAGAGGCAAGTCTGCAAATTAAAGGTGTATATTCAGCCAAAACACTAGCGGATCAGAAAAAATTGAATGATATCAGGAAGGAATTTGAGGATCATATCACGATCAGCAAATCCGGAATGATTGCAACGGACCTGGCAGGAGAATTTACGCCGGTAAGGATATCACCGCCTGAAATATCGGATACAGCCTTGAAGTTTCTGAAATCGGTCATACAGGAGCGGTATGGTGTCAGTGCCGCCATATTATCCGGCGATTATAACGGAGAACAGCATGGGGCTTTCTATCAGACGGCCATCGAAGAATTCATTGTGCAGTTTGAACAGGCTATGACAGCCGGTTTATTTACACCCAGAGAGGAAGATGTGGGGCATAGAATTAAGTGCTACTATTCCAGGGTTAATTATATGTCCAGCAAGGACAAGATAGAGCTCGCCAATATAGCAAAGGAAACAGGCGTTATGACACTTAATCAGATAGCGGAAACATTTGGTTTAGAACCATTTGCGGGAGGGGAGAGAAGGCTGCAAAGTCTTAATTATGTAAATATGGAACTGATAGATAAATACCAGTTGAATAAAACAAGGGGAAAGGATGGTGATGACAGTGAAGACAAATGACCTGGAACAACGGTTGATTGAGGTCAGAGCTGTAGAAGGCGAAGAAGATAAGATGCTCATAGAGGGATATGCCATAAAATATGATATTTCGGCTACTCATCAATATGGCAACCGGAAGTTTACGGAAGTAATCAAAAGAGGCGCCCTGGATAAAACTGATATGAAAGATGTGCCTCTTAGATATAACCATAACGATACATGGCTTATCATGGCAAGGACCAGAAATAAGTCGCTGAGGCTTTTATTGGATGATGTCGGATTGAAGGTTGAAGCGGAATTACTGGACACACAAAGCAACAGGGATGCTTATAAAGCTATAAAAGCCAAGCTGATTGATAAGATGAGTTTTGCTTTTAAAGTAGCGGATGAGGGGGACACGTGGACTTTTGGAGAAAAGGAAACAAAGCGGGAAGTAACAAACATTGCGAAGCTATTCGATGTTTCAGTAGTAGATCAGCCCTTTTATGATGCTACATCTATATACACACGCAGCTTTGATTTGTTGGAGAGCGAAGAGAAGCGGCTGGAGAGCTTAAACGAGTTGGAGATTGAAAAACTGAAATTTAAAATTAAGTATGGAGGTAAATAAAATGAAAGAAAAACTTTTAAAGCTGCTTAAGGCAAAGCAAGAAGCCAGGGCAGCCAGAATGAAACTTGTTGACGATGCAAAAGAAGTTGAAGAACTCAGGAAACTTCAAAAAGATGTCGAAGACATTGATGCCGAAATCAGAGATATTCAAACAATGATAGACGAACTTCCAAAGGATGAAGCGGATGAAAGAACAGAAGCTGTAACCAGTGAAATACCCGGAGTAGTTTTAGCCGGAGCAAAAGCACCCGAATCAAGAAAGACAAAAGATGATGACGAAATGGAATATAGAAAAGCATTTAAGGAATTTGTTTTAAAAGGAACACCAATTCCTGCGGAACTCAGAGATGTAGATGAAAGCACTTTAACAACTGATGTAGGAACTGCAATCCCAACAGTTTTGGTTAACAAGATTGTTGAGAAACTCGAAAGCATTGGTATGATACTGCCGCTTGTCACCAAAACCGCTTTTAAAGCCGGTATTAAAATACCGACATCATCTGTTAAACCTGTAGCGACTTGGGTAAGTGAAGGGGAAGGCTCTGTCAGGCAAAAGAAAACTACCGGATACATCGACTTTACTTATTATAAGCTAAGATGTGAAATCAGCATGTCCATGGAAGTTGGCACCATGGCCATATCAGCGTTTGAAACCGCATTTGTGAGACAAGTATCAGAAGCTATGGTTAAGGCCGTAGAAGCGAAGATAATTTCGACAGCAGATGGGACTACAGGTATGAAGGGGATTTTGGCGGAGACTCCGGCAACAGGACAGGCGATAACTGCCAAAACATTAACATATGAGCTATTGACAAAAGCAGAAGCGGCACTGCCGGAGGCTTATGAAGGCGGAGCGGTATGGTGTATGACCAAAAAGACCTTTATGTCTTTTGTAGGCATGACAGATGCGGAAGGCCAACCTATAGCAAGAATTAATTATGGGTTAGGCGGGAAGCCGGAAAGATCCTTATTAGGCAGGACAGTAATCACTTGTGGTAATTATCTGGATAGTTTCAGTACGACTCTTGATACAGGTAAAATCTTTGCCTTTATCTTCAACTTTGAAGACTATGCGGTAAACACTATATATGATATGGGCATACAAAGAAAGCAGGATTGGGACACCGAAGATTTACTAACTAAAGCGGTAATGGCGGTAGATGGTAAGACTATTGATAAAAACTCACTTGTTACTGTAGCCAAATCAGCTAAGTAAAGGAGGGTAATCATGAGTGTATATTCAATGGCACCATATAAGCATAATTTTGGACAGACTATAACAACTGATATAGAAGATGCAGCGGTAGATAGGGCATTTATTGCCCATCTGCACATTCCTGCAACAGCAGCTATAGCCATGAGCAATACCGCTGTATTGGCATTGACTAAATTGGAGGCGGGCGACGGGCAGGATGATGATGGCACAAGAAAAATAACCACAGGAATAACATCCCCTGCATATCCGAGAAACCTAAAAGTTGTATCTGATACTGAATTAATTACTTCAACAGTAAAAATACACGGCACTGATATGGCTGGTGAGGACATCGATGAGGAAATAACTCTTGATGGGACAACTCCGAGAGTAGGAACAAAGGTATTTAAGACCGTAACAGCTATTGACCTGCCTGCGGCTGAAGGTGAGAAAAAAGTCAGTGTTGGTGTAGATAACACCTTGGGATTTCCTTATAATCAACCACACATTACAGTGCTGAATACTTTCCTTAACGATGCGAAGGAAACCACGCCTCCGACAATATCCTTTAACTCAGACTGGGCGTTGAATACAATCAAATTAAACAGTGCATTGGCAGGCACAAATGTAGATGTGTACTTTATAGTTTAGGAGTGATTCTATGGTTCGCCCGAATTCAGTATTAAAAAGAGTTAAAACCAGAATTGGAGTGTTTTACTCCGAGGCCAATAAGGATGCTGAAATTCAGCAGATGATAAATGCGGCGATAAGCTATTTTAAAGGAGCAGGGTGGGATTTTTCCCCTCTGCTCCTAACTTTGAATGATAAGGAAAAGGATCTTGCCGGTTTGCAGGCAGAATTGAGCATATTGGAAGAAATAAAAGCGCCATCCGGAGAAGAATCAGAGTGGATGGAAGAATTGAAGGATGAAATTGAAGCAAAGGTTGAAACAATATTGGAGATAGAAGCGGAATTGTCCTTGCCTATAGAGGCTTTGGTCCTATATTGTAAAATGGCACAGCCTACAAGCGCATTTCAACTGACGAACCACCCGGTTTTAACAAGTATGATCGCACAAGGCAGGAGTGAGAAAAATGCCGGTATTTAACAGTACCAATCCGTTGAAATTTAACCCCACGACACCGATACAGATATATATTAAGTCAGTGGAATACGTCAGGAACAAAGGCAATGTGTCGGTCTGGATCCGGCAGGAAACAGACGGTTATGACACTTACTATTCAGAGTGGCGGACAATATTCGGAGACAGAGCCATAGCAGCTGAGAGTCTGGGGGTTAAAGAAGGTGCAAACATTAAAACCTATTTCAACCCTGTTTTGTATGAAGCCATGCGTAGAAACGAAACCCTGATAGTTAAGAATCTTGATGAGTCCGCATTTGCAGAAGGTAAGCCGGATAAGGACAACCCGAATCTATATGAACTCTGGGGCGGCATCGACAACATACTTGAGGAAAATCTTTTTATGGAATTTAGGGTTAGGAGGTACGAAGGCTTATGATTAAGGACCTGGTTCAGACTGCCCTTGATAGTGTGCTATCTGCAAAGAATATTTATATTTTCCCACAGCGTAAAATGGGAGGGAACTATAACGAGTATGTTGTATACACAATGTCCGGCGATAGTCGGGGGGATTATGCAGATGATGAAGTTATAACAAAAACGGCGGATGTAACGGTGAAGTATTACTATAGGTCTGACAAATTGAACAATTATGATGAGATGGAAGCGGTTAAGGAAATAGAAGATCTTATAGAAACTTCATTGGAAGCTGCAGGGTTTGATATACCATTCGGACGTTTTGATGCCGGGGACATTGAAGATATCGGATACCTTGTAACTGTTTTTGAATGTAACTATTGGAGAGTGGTGTAATGGGGAAGGTTAGCATAAATAATCTTGAAGTAGCAGTGGCAGATTTGCTGAAAGAGTATGGAGATATGATTTATAAAGCCACAGAAGAAGGTGTAACAGCAGCGGAAAAAGTTTTGATAAAGAATTTAAAAGAGGCCTCTCCAAAGAGAACAGGTGAATATGCTAAGTCATGGAAAGGCAAAGGTAAAAAGTACAAATTAGTAAGATATGTAGGTAACACTAAAACAGTGATTGGTAAAAAAGGAAATGAAATTGCACTATCAAATCTTCTTGAATATAATCCAAAATCAAAACATCAAGGGCTTATAAAGAGGACCTATGAAAACAGTATTGATGAAATGGCGGAGGCCATTGTAAATGTAATTAAGAAGGGAGAATAGCTATGCCAGATGATAATAAAGTGAAATATGGATTAAAAAAAGTTCATTATGCAGTACAAACCGAAATCATAACAGCAGGTGTGCCGGTTATAACGTATGGTCCATTTGCACCTATACCGGGAGCGGTTAACATGAAAAATGCTCCGGTTGGTGATCCGGCAGAATTCTATGCAGATGACGGGATGTATTGGTCCGAGGATTCCAATGACGGCTATGACGGGGACTTAGAAATAGCTTTAGTGCCTGACAGTTTTAGGGTTAATGTTCTTGGCGATACGATAGATGAAAACGGCGCATTAATCGAAAACAAAGATGCAAAAGTGAAAAAAATAGCATTGGCGTTTGAATTTGACGGAGACAAAAAGCAGACAAGGCATCTATTGTACAGCGTGAATGTTTCGAGGCCAAACATAGACGGTTCAACAAGAACAAACACAAAAACTCCGCAAACAGAAACATTGCCCTATAAAGCAAGGCCAAGATCAGACAACGGCAATATTAAAGCTAAGTTGAACAAGGGAATGACGGGTTATGATGAATTTTTTAACAGCGTGTACGAACCGGACAACCCATTTAATACGGCTGACGCTCCTGAAGAGTTTGATAAAAAGGTTGCGAATCAGGATGATATTGAAATAGTCGTAACATCTACAGCAATAGAAAATGAAATAAAGGACGTAAAGTTCAGTGGGACATCTATAGGAGGCCTGAACGTATCAGTAAGCAATCTAACAGTTACGATACTGAAGGAGTACCTGTCAACTTTGAGCAAGGGAAATTATGTTGTGTCTATTGAGCTCAAAAAAGGAAATACAGTTAATGTTACCCTAACGGTTATTGACACAACCGAATAAGGCGGGCAGGGAAATGGAGAAAATATTAACTATTGATGGCAGAAACGTAAAGTTTAAATCTACCGGCGCATATCTGCTTAGGTATAAAGCGCAGTTCGGCCGGGATGCAATACAGGACATACTTAGACTTGAACAGGCTATAGATAAGAAAACTAAAAAAGTAATAAAAATTGAAGCTTTCAATTTGGAAGTCTTTTATAATCTGGTTTGGACCTTGGCAAAGACAGCGGATCCTTCAATCCCTCCGCCCATGGAGTGGCTGGACGGGTTCAGCGAATTTCCCCTGGAGGATATTTTACCTGAAGTTATAGACATGGTTACTGCGTGTATGAAATCCTCCGTTCAAAGTAAAAAAAAATAGAAGATAAGGAAGATACCTCTTTCACCTTAACCACAGAGATTCTGATGGTGAGGGCTCTGGAAAGGGGTATTTCTTTGTCTGATTTTAACGATCTGACTATTGGAATGCTCACCGATTATATAACAACCTATAACAATATTTACAACACCGAATCAAAAGAAGGTGAAGCAAGAGCGGCTACCCAGGAAGACTTCGACAACTTTTAAGGGGGTGAAAGCAATAGCAAACAAGATTAAAGGTTTAACTCTTGAAATTGGCGGCGAAACTACCGGGCTGAATAAAGCATTAAGTGATGTTAATAAGGTCTCAAGGGATTTAAAGAGTGAGCTAAAAGATGTGGAAAGGCTTTTGAAGTTGGACCCGGGGAATACAGAGCTGATTGCCCAGAAGCAGAAAATATTAGCAGACAGCGTGGAAAATACAAAGGAAAAGCTTGATACTTTGAAGGAAGCGGAGCGGCAGGCCCAGGAGCAATTCAAACAAGGAAAAATCGGTGAGGACCAATACAGGGCCATTCAACGTGAAGTCATAAAAACTGAAGAAGAGCTTAAAAAGATGAATAGTCAGCTAAAGGAGATGGACTGGAAAGGTATTGCCGATAATTTGGACAAGTTCGGTAAGAAATCAACAGAGTTGGGTACCGGGCTTACCAAGAATGTTACAGCTCCGATTGTTGCCGCGGGGACAGGTCTCGTTGCAATAGGCGCAAAGTTCGATGATGTTTTTGACTCAATAAGAATAGGCTCCGGAGCAACCGGCGATGCATTGGAAGGTTTGAAGGACGATTTTAGAGCCGTTGCCAAAGAGGTTCCGGCAAGCCTAAGCGATGTGGGGGTTGCTATTGCTGATTATAATACAAGATTGGACTTAAACGGGGAGGCTTTACAGGATCTATCAATACAGACCTTGGAACTTGTCAGGATAACCGGGGGAGATCTATCCAAAACCATAGAAGAGACATCGCAGTCTTTTAAGGCTTTCAACGTGCCGGCAGAGGATTACGGGAAGTCCCTTGATTTTATATTCAAGGTTTCACAATCTACGGGGATTTCCATGGACAGAATGCAGTCCAACATGGTCAAGTTTGCTCCAGCATTAAAGCAATTGGATCTGAGTTTTGAACAATCCGCAACATTGATGGGGCAGCTTGATAAGGCAGGTGTGGATGTAGAGCAGACATTAGCGGGACTCACTAAATCAGTGGCTAAGATGGCCAAAGAAGGTATCACCGATGCAAATGAAGCTATAGAGATACTTTTCAACAAAATAAAGGATGCACCTACGGATATTGAGGGCACCCAGGAAGCCTTGGATGTTTTCGGGGCTAAAGCAGGTCCGGCATTGGCATCAGCTATAAGAGAGGGCAAGCTTGAATATGCGGATTTGCTAAAGGAGCTGCAAGACAGTGAAGAAACTATTTTAGGGGTTAGTGATGAGACAAAAGACTGGACTGAAAGACTGGTAGAGCTGAAAAACAAAATAATGCTTGCAATAGAACCCATAGCAGGCAAGCTTTTTGACGCTATAAACGACATAATACCTATGATACAAAAAGCAGTTGAATGGGTAGCCAACCTTATAGAAAAGTTCGCAAATATGACTCCGGAGACACAGAAAGTCATATTTATTTTGTTGGGATTAGCTGCAGCTATAGGCCCTATATTGATATTGGCGGGGAAGATGTCCTCTGGGCTATCTGCGCTTATTAATCTGTTTGCACCGATGACAGCGGGACTGATAACGGCAACCGGAGCGACAGGTGGGCTGAGTGCAGCTATAGCGTTTATAACGGGTCCTATAGGCATAGCCATAGCAGCCATTGTGGCAATAACTGCAGTAATCATAATACTATGGCAAACCAATGAAGACTTCCGGGATAAAATGATAGAGGTCTGGGAAAACATCAAAGGCATTATAGACGGAGTTATTACGATAATAAAAGGGATAATTGAAACATTCATAGGCTTAATAACCGGAGACTTCACAAGGTTTTCAAATGGACTAAAGACTATATGGGAAGGTCTGTGGAATACCATAAAAAATATAGTTGCAGGGGGATGGAATCTTTTAAGTGGTGTCTTTGGAACTTTATATACAAATATAAAAAAATGGTTCACCGACTTGATTAGCAATGCAACATCCTGGGGTAAAAATATGATAAGCGGCTTTATAGACGGGATTAAATCTATGGCCAGTAAAGTTACAAGTGCAGTCTCAGGCGTTGTCGGTAAGGTATCCGACTTTATGGGTTTTGGTTCGCCCACAAAAGAGGGAGAAGGCCGTTATATTGTTGATTGGGGCCAGAATATGATAAGTGGGTTTATAGATGGTATCAACAACGCTGTGCCGGAGCTTGAGAAAGTAATGGAAAGCGTAATCCCTTCTATGAATGCTACATCTACGGTAATAAATAAAAACGTAGGCTCAGTGGACCATAGTGGAGTTATAAAGGTTGAAGGAGTTAGTGATCGGGGGGAATTAATCGGTGTAGTGGATATGGTGATGGATGAGTTGAGAAGGGAGGTAAGGAGTTGATTAGATTAATTAATCTACAAGACAAAACTCTAAGCAGAGGAATCAGGTCATTATCTCCGATGCAATATGATACAATTCAAATTAAAAACAGATTGTTGGATGGCAGCTATCATGTTCAAATGATAGGGGAACCGGCAAAGTCTTTTACCTTTGAAATTCTATCGAATCAGGACCAGGTAAACAAAATAAACATAGCTGAAAGCATAGGCGAAAACCTAAGACTGATAATAGACGATAAAGCCTATATTGGTTTGATTGATAAAGCCCTAAACTGGAAGCGGGTTATTTTAAGATATAAGGATGAAAACAGCACTTACCATACCGCAAGCATTAAATTTAACATCCAAAGTGAGGGGGTTGTTTAAATGAGAGCAATCCCCGAATCTTTGTTAGACAAAATAAAAAAACAGAACCAGACTGCATATGAGAATGCGGAGCCGCATATGAGTGTACAGGTTGCAAGAGCCAAAACAACAGTGATGGATAGCACCTATTGGACGGTTGAAACAATACGCCAAAAGGAAGGCCTCGGGGATCTGGCAGTAGCTGCAAGAAGGTTTAAACCTTATGGCGGACCCAATAGACTATACAACATTTATGTTGATAACGGAGTAGTTAAAACAGCGATAAGGGAGTTCCCGGATTACCAAAAAGAGAAATGGAAGAATCAATTTGACTTGGGACCCGGAAGTGCTGTTGCTATTGCATTTGACGGTGAATGGCAGCGATACCGTAAGAAATGGCAGCCGGTGACGGTGGAAAACCCTTTTATATTTTGGGTTGATACATCAAATAAGCTTTATGTGCAGCTCTGGGATGACGCAGAAACAAAATTTGAACTGGCTGCTAATGTAGCAAAAGTGAAAGCACTAAGAGGTTGGAAGAATGTAAATATCCCTGAGATAGACCAGGGGGTTATCTGCGCCTACATCAAGAGCGGTAAGGTCTATTACAGAAATTATGCCTACCAGGAGCTGACGAAAGAATACGCCTGGGAAAATGAAAGAGAAATTGAAGAGTTTAGCGGAACAGCCGTAAATCTGAATCTATTCATCACCAATGATTACAGAGCTGGCATAGTGGTAGAGGACATCACAGGCAAAATAACCTGGTTCATAACATCAAGGGCCTGGGCCGGCATGGCGATAGCACCTGAAAAATTCTATATCAGGGCAAAGGCAGCGGTTAAGTTTATAGAAATACAACAAAAAAGAGCAGAACACAAAGAAACCTTTGGTATATCCGCAAACGCTAATATCAAGTTTTTATACGCAGGCAGCTTCAATAGAATTAGTCTTATAGAAAATATATCAGATGATGGAGCGGAAGAGGATAACTTCGGGCTGTATGTGATATTTACCACTCAGTATGAACTATTTGACCTGGATGCAACCGATTTTGAGCTTGTAGACGAAAACGACGTTAAGTTCAGAGGTCAAAGCATTCAAAAGCTCAGTAGGCTAGACTACAAAATCGAATTGGAAGACTTCAACAATGCAGTCGGAGAATGTGTGTTTATCTTTAAAGGCCTAACAACTACCAACGAAGCGGGTTATCTATTTGATGAATTCAGTACAACTTTTGAACCTATAGGGCTAATACCGGATGAGTCAGGCCCTCCGGAAGTTGCGGAAATTTGGAACGAAGGAACTGAAGGCAAAGAAATAGCAATCAAATTCACGCAACCACTTATAGGTGATGTTTCAGGCAATGCAAATGCTTTCACAATAACAGGCAGAGAACTCCAGTGGGTTGACGGCCCTGATAATAACGGACCTATGGTAGATAAAACTTATGAGGTTGATTCAGTAGCCAGCCACCCAAATGAACCAAATACCATATTGCTGACGCTTAAAGACCATAACTGGTTCAGAAATGTAGTGGGAAAAATCACTGTTAAATATGATAAAGAAATAGGAGACCTGAAAGGTACCGGTGGCTTTGTAGATGATTTTACAGGGGAGTTTACACCTAATGATCTAGAAGGGAAGCCTAATGTGGGATTTCACGAGAAATTTAAGGTAAACGCCGATGCTACAGTTCGTTTTATAGAAATACAATATAAGAATGGGTTACATGAAGAGACCTTCAAAATAACGGCAACCGCAAAGATAGACTTTATAGATACAACCATAGTAAATCCATAAGGAGGAGTCAAAATGAAAGTAAAAGCTGATATTAGGTTTCACAATAAATTCCGGATAGAAAAAATAAATGCAAAATCTATGGAATTAAAAAAGACAGGATATGCTGAAAATATAATTTTGGATAGAGCATTTGATAGAGTTTGTCAATTTGAAACATATTTTAGTTATATTCATTACGGCGAGGGCACAGGAAATTTGAACACCTCTAAAACTACACTCTTTTCATCTGTAGGTTATAAGTCTGCAGTAACAGTAAGCTCAGAAAATGCCTATCCCGTGAGCCAAGTAACAAAGATGATAGAATTGGGCACCCAGGATAACAATGGGAAAACCTTAAGAGAGCTAGCTATATCAGAAACAACGAATGCAATTAACACCCACGCCCTGATAAGAGATGCGGAGGGGGCACCCCTAAGTATACCAAAAACACAGGATGATATTATCAGGATATATGCTACAGTGTTTGTAGAGTTCGTTCACCCAGGTGAGAATTTTAAATTCATTTTCCCAAATAATGCTATAGCCGATTATTTTATAAAGCATACATCTATGAATAGAAGTATTTATTTATGTGGCTCCAAGTCTATGATTGTATATTTTAAGCCTTTTAATTCCCGGGGATCTAAAAATAGTACAAATATTAATGGTGATAAAGATAATAGAAAGCATATAAAGAAGTGTAGATTTCTGCTCGCAGATGGAAACAATGGCAATAGTGTAAGAAGAATTCTATTGGAGTCGACCCTAAATATTTTACTGCCCATTCACGAAATATTCCAAGGAATGCAGATGGATGATATCCTAATAGGGATTGGAGATGGGGTGAAGGATACTTTTTATATGCCACATTCAAATGTTGTTAATCCCCAAATTTATATTAATGATTCTGAATGTAATAATTTTGTTTATGAAGAGGGAATAATCCAAAACGATGTATATTCTTTGTCCGATTTTTTATCCCCAAATATAAACTGGACTGATAACAACTTAACTTACGAATTGCACCAGACGGTGTTATGCAATCCAACGAGCAGCTCAATTTCCTATGATGATCCTAAAGTGTTTATTTATAAATTTAAAGAAGCTACAACACTTAATGGCTTTGAGCTTATGCTTGTATCATGGGCAGGAAATACTGCAAATTGTAAAATAATTGTAGCTCTATCTAATGATTTAACAAACTGGACAACTGTGGTAAATGCTAGTAAAAAATTTTCTGATACCCTTCCGGGAGAATCTTATGGAATTATTAATAATCTAACCCCGTATGACTATATACGAATATCTATAGAAGCTACAACATATCCTAGATCGATAAGTGTTAGAAATATATATTTAAAACCAAAAACGAATGAGAATACAATTAAGTTTAACTTCCCACCAGATGCGGGAGATATTATAAAAGCTAATTATTTTCTTCCCTATATCCCAAAAGATGAAAATCATGAATTAGAAGTAGAATTCGAAATTAACTTTTCCGAGGGTGTTTAAGGGGGTGCTTTCCCGATGAAATTAGACTTTGAAATAATAGAGGACCTCGGAATAGGGAATTACCCTGATGCAGTGCATTTCCCCAATACCCAGGCACAGGTATTTTACCTTAATAACGGATTGCTTATGGGTAGACCCACTAATAAAATTGATAACGGCAAATGGAATGATGTCGCTTTTCAAGATAACGTGAATGTTAATCCCGATAGCAATATGGAACATTTTGCAGTTGATGCATTGCAAGGCTTTGGGCTTATAGGCGGCTACCTTCAATCAGATGAAAATAAGCATAAAATGATAATCTATGAGCTAGCTTTAGAAATGGATATATACTTGAAAAACGGTAGCATAAAACACTCAATAAATAATCCAATTAGCAGCTTTACTTTAACACTGGAAAACCCGGATAGCGGTAATCCTGAACATCCGGGGAACGTGGCAATAAACGAGGAGAATTCTTTACTAAGTCCCGGAGCAAAAGTCAGTTTCAAGTTCAGTATGGGCGACAGTGATGAGATAGATTTAGGTGTGTTTTATCTTGACCGTTCAAACTATAGATTAATAACAGAGATTGCCAACGCTGACGGAAGAAACCTTATTGGAAAGGCACTCAAAGATCAGACACTGGATGAAGCATATAGCACAGGATATAATTATATACATTTAATAATTGAAGCATTGTTACAGCATGCGCATTTAGATAGCGGACAGTACATTATAGAAACTTCACCCGCAAAAAACTGGTTTGATTTTAAACCCAACATGGATCATGTGGCAGCGCTAGATGAGATTTTTAAAGCTACAATAAATTGGAAGATGGAAGAACATCCGGATGGCACCATAATAATCGGAAGCCCAACATATCCATCATTTTTACAAAAAAACACATATACTTTTCATCGCAATAAGGATATTTTCAGCAGGGAAATTGCTCGAGATGATATAGCAGCATATAGAAGAGTTTGCATACATAACTCGGATTTTTCAATAGCGATATATAAAGATGCGCAATCATACACCGGATGGAATCTTCAAGCAAACAAGACATTATACGTTCAGGTCCCTGACGGGACAAGCACGGCTAACGCAACAGCATATGCAATAGAAATAGCCAACCGATTGGAAAACGTGGGCAAAATTGAAACATTTGTCGGTCCTATGCGGCCGCAGATTATCCCAGGGGATGGAGCTACGATAATAGAAAAGAACGGATCCAAATCATTAGGACTCATTACTGAAGTAACACACAACTTTGGGAAAAACGGATACAATACGGAATTCTCTGTTGATAGTGGCGGCAAGCTCGGGACCGGAAGGCTGACGGATTATATCAGCATGATCACCCGCGAAAAAGGCGGATCTATCGGTTACGATGAAATAATAATGCCTCCGGATCCGACTGAGGATCCACCACCGGAAGGGGAGTGATGTAGAATAGATTTATTGGGCAGCCATCATGGCTGCCTTTTCACATGCAAATTTTAAAAAATAAAAAGAGGAGTGAAATAATGTCAAGCAAATTACTTGGTATAAATACGTTTTTTGCTATAGTGGCTACAGCAATAGCAAAAGCACTGGGAGGGTGGGATATGGCACTAAAAGTATTAGTGGCAATCATTCTGTTAGACTATTGCACTGGAGTTGCTATAGCAATCGTGGAAAGAAAACTATCAAGCGAGATAGGCTTCAGGGGATTATTAAAAAAGATGATGATATTTGCATTGGTGTACTTAGCCGTACTTGTTGATCAGGCAACCAATACAGATGTAATCCGGACACTAACAATTATGTTCTATATAGCCAATGAAGGCATAAGCGTTTTAGAGAACGCCGGCAAGCTCGGGGTGCCATACCCTAAACCACTAAAAAATATGTTATTACAATTAAAATCTAAAAATGACGGGGAGCAGACCGGTGGTGAACACCTTTGAAAACTAACTTAGGACTGGTCGATTATGCCGAAAAAGCCCTCACCGGCAGGTGGGGATATGTCTGGGGCACATATGGATTAGTGCTATCAGAAGCACTCCTCCAGACTAAAATAAGGCAGTATCCAGCCGAGGTAGGGGCTTACCAAACTTTTATTAGACAGAACTACTTAGGTAAAAAAACAGCAGATTGTATAGGCCTTATAAAAGCATATATGTGGGAAAATAACGGGACTATAACTTATGACCCAGTAACAGATCTCAATGTTGGCGGCATGGTTAATAGAGCCACTGATAAAGGACATATATTAACAATACCCGAGTTACCTGGGCTTGCAGTCTATAAGCCAGGGCATATAGGGGTATATTTAGGAGATGGACAAGTAATAGAAGCACACAGCACCTCCAAAGGGGTTATACAAACGCCACTTCGGGGGGCCGGATCCACGCTATGGACTCATTGGCTCAAGGTGCCTTTTATAGCATATTTGGATCCGGCTGCAAGAGAAGACGAATTAAGCGACTGGGCAAAGGACGCCTACCTTTGGGTAAAAGAAGAAGGAATAAGTGATGGTACCAGACCAAAAGCACCGATAACTAGGGAAGAGGTTTGGACCATGTTATATCGAATGAAGGGGTAGCTTCGGCTACTTCTTTTTTTATTTTTTGAAGGATTTATAAAAAATATGTAGAATAACATAATTAGTTATAAAAACTAATTATTTATGACAAGGATGTGCGATTATGGCAATGGGAAACATAACACTTAATAAAATTTTTATTGAGTCTAGATACCCCAAAAACCTATTATTCAATGATATGTCGAAATTGACTTCTATACAAAGAAATACAATGGAATTGTTTAGCACCTATGATTATAACAAAAACATAAATGCTCTTAATCTGTCTAATCCTGAAAAACATATTACTTCAGTAGTAGAGGATTCTAGGTGTACATTTGATATTGACGAGCCTATCTCGGCAGAATTTTTCAAAAATAATTCCATCAAATTTATGGAGATGATTAATAATATTTTAGAAATAAATCAAATAAACAGAGTTGGCATTAGAGCCTATTGGGGTCTTGAATTTGAGACATTGCAAGCCGCAAATGATACTATAAGGCAGATATTTTTTAAACCTTTAAATAAGGCAGATATTTTTTATGGGGAAAATATTAATAATTGTAGAATTATGTTTACATCTAGTATAGCTGACTTCAAGACCAATATCGCCATTTCGCCTAATAACATCCAACTTGTAGAAATTGCAAATGGCAAAACAGTAAGACAGTGTAATCGAATGGAAATTACCTATGATATAGATTTATATAAGGAAGGTAACATAAATGCAAGCCTATTAAAATCAACAATTAGGCATGCAGTTGAAATTAGTGCCGAACAGGCAAAAACGTTTGAAGGCATAGTAATAGGTGATTAATATGAATTCAGTTATAAATATGATGGAATATAAATTTGATAAAACGATTCCAAGTGTTATTACACAGAATGATGAGATTGAAGACCACACTACAATTGAAGTAATGGTACCTAAAGGTTACAGAGCTCAAATAAAAGTGATAAAACTTGAAGAAGGTACATATTATAATAGAGACAAAGGCCCTTACAAGGATTTAAAAAAAATACTAAATGGTAAGGTATTAAAAAGAAGTGATTATTTTAGTTTTGATGATGCTTTGAATGGGACTGTTAGTTCAGAACTAACTGGTAAAAATATTTTGGGAAATGAAGTTTCATGTTCAGAATATGATATAATTAATAAGGAGATGGAGGTGGTAGGAATGAATGCTTTTAAATTGCATATGTTATTACAAAAACAAATATCATTTTTACTATTTTCACTACTTTTTATAATTGGTTCTTTTATTGCTATGGCTGTTTATTATAGAACCGGTCTTTATATAATCCATCCCATCCTTTATGTGTTTACGTTGTTAATGGGGGTTGGTTGGATGTTTACTTCGTTATATTCTGTTATGCTTAATGGGAGAATAATTAAATGAGGACTAAAAAAGAAAATTTTTGGGCTATAATAAAAGATGCAATAAAACAAATTGTAAAAGCCGAGGGAAGACTTGAGGGAAAAATCAATTTTATTTTTGGCTTTTTTAATTTTATACTGGCATTTTTTTTATGTGTGCCTAGCGTTGCACAAATTATTATCAAATTTTTTTATCCCGAGATTAGGGACGGTTTGCCAATATATGCAATCATTTTGATATATTTTTTATTAATATATTACTTTTGTTATTGCATTCATAAAATTATGGAAATCCAAAAAATAAGAGATGAGTTTTAGGAGGTAGCGATACCTCTTTTTTTATT
>CAZMPR010000013.1:0-231 GCA_964568265.1 uncultured Clostridiaceae bacterium
ATTCTGTCACCAACTATTATCACTGCGCCTTCAACCCCGGGGATTTCCATGGCTGTTTCCAGGCCTTTTTCTATATCTTCCGCACTGGTTACTATATTCCCCGTAGCCGTCGCCGCCGCATCAGCTATAACGGCATCTTTTGAAAGAATCACTGCAGCATCTGCTTTTCCAAAACTCAGTGAATGGCCGACTGTTCCGCTTGATGTGCAAATTCCGTATTCGCCGGCATCG
>CAZMPR010000013.1:241-1953 GCA_964568265.1 uncultured Clostridiaceae bacterium
TCTGTATATTTCAGCAATTCCTTGCCTATATATTTCGATATTGCACCGGCTACTGTCGCCATGGGTCCTACTTTTGCCAGTGTTCCCGCATCACACATTTCTTTTATTATTCCTGTAGCCCCGGCCCTTGGTCTTAGGGGCTTTAAAGATGTTAGAAACTCCGGGTATTTTTTTATATAGTTTTTTATCTCATGCCTGTATTTAGCCAACAAAATCTTTGCTTCTACCGTTAAATCATATTCCGCAGATATTTGAAGATCCGACTCCTCAATAGTCACATTGAAGGATTGCAGCTCCCCGGTTTTCATATGATTTCTGTAGTCTCTTGCTTCAAACACATAACCACCTCAATTCCAAAGGAATATAGATTGCCCGGGTGGGGCATGCACCTACACAAGATTCGCATCCAACACATTTTTCTATTTTATATATCAAATTAAAATTCTTTTTATCTATGCTGAGTGCATTGCTTCTGCATGCCGATGTGCATACACCGCAATGAACGCATCTTTTATCATCTATTTTAATTTTGCTCATATTTTTGTCTCCTTTCGATTAACAATCAGTCGTGGGGCAACAATGAATTACCTGAATAGCTAAAGGCATATTCCTACATTGATGCAGGATTGTTCTCATCCCTTTTGGCATCATAAGCCTTAGGCACTGGACGGCACAGATGTTGTTGCCCTACGCTGCTGCTGATTATCGTTGCAAGCTTTTCAGACCCGTCACTTTGGGAAAATGTTTTATAGGCTCCTGCAAAGTGAATTCGCCTTTAACAATCCAAGATTTCAATATTTGCGCTATCTGCCTCGCTTTGTACAAACTGGATAGTGGTGCCGTCTTTATACTTTTACCTTCCAGTTTTACTACGCCGCTTTGTAATTCTTCAAAGCTGCATCTCCCTAAAGCGGGCTTGCCTGAAGTGCCGTAATCGGCTATGTTTTGATATATATCTTTATTTCTCACTATCAAATGCTCCAACATCTCTTCATCCAAAACCGGTATAGGTATTCCGATGCCCACATAAATTGATGTACCGTAACCTTCAAAAACCGCCGGTTGAATAAACTCTGTGTTCATCTCTTTTAAATCTCCTATAAGCGCCAACGTTGCTGCTCCCGATAAGGGCACCCCGTTTTCACCCCTTGGCTTTTCCGTAACAAATTGGGTTCCCTGCCAGGATACATAGCCTACCGCCCCTCCTAAAAAAATCTTGGTCCCCATACCTATGGTCCTAAGATAAGGATCATTTATAAGGGGGCTCAGCTCTCCTGTTGTCGAATAGTTTATATTCCCCAACTTAGGCTGCAACACGCCCATATAGGTGTATAGCGCCCTCTCAGTAGTATTCGCCGCTGCTGCGTAGTTTTGATAGCAGTTTCGCGGGTTAAACATATATGCCTCATTTATGGAATCCAATGTGATATAAGTATCTATTTCCTTCTCGGGATAACAATCTGTGCCTTTTCCAAAAGCCTGCAGTCTGACTTTTTTGCCGTCTATCAAATCACAAATCACATGAGCTCCTCCGTATTCAATCCCCAAATCCGATGAAACCTCAGTCGCGCCTATATAACCGTCAACGGCGGCAAGCCCCGCGCATATATTAACATTGTTTAAAACTATCTTTTCCATCCTTATAGGAGGATCGGAGTGACCAAAATTTAGAAAAGCTCCTGTGGAGCACATAGGCCCAAAAGTTGCGGTTG